>JAITWJ010000134.1 GCA_031285325.1 Bacteroidales bacterium | reverse complement strand
AGTCTGCCACTGCAAAACATCCCTTGATGAAACAGGGTACAGGCCTCTGCCAAAAGTAAATCGCCAATGGTTACATGCTGTAAAACCATTGGCGACTGCTTGATGTATGTTGTTGTAATTAACTGATAATATGTGTGTTAGGGGGGGGGTATTAAAAACATCGAATATTACATCCGGTGCAATATTGCTGCGCAACTGAGGTACGGTATTTATATGAGTAATTGCATTCATAAAAACAATCTTTTTTGAGGTTTTAAGCAATATCGTTATAAGCCGTATAAAACATTTCAAATATATAAAAATATATTAAACTTCACCCGTTGTACTGTACATTTAGAAAAATAAAAAAAGATTGTTCATCTGACATGAAAGACGTATATTTAATAGGTCTCCATTTAAATAAACAAAATGAACAGTCTGATACAAAATTACAGCGACTCAGAGTGATAGCAAGAACTTTTCCTGAATATAATAATTGAACGGAGCGTGTACTGCAGGCGGCGGCGAAGACTTTTTGATTATTTTAAGAAAAGCCACCTGTGCATCATCGGAAAATTCAGCCATCTAAACAGTGTGTTTATCATTGATTCCGCACTGGTGAAAATCTGCAAACTATGCCGTGCAAAACAGTCAAATATATGTGCTACGGATACAATTTTTCCTGATTCTGGATATTGTGCCGCCATAAAATTACGCTGTTCCGGTTACAGGATTCATCCTGTTTGCGATGGAAATGCGGTGGTGCACTACGCCGACAAGCGTTCAATGTAATTTAAGTTTTGAAATCAAAAAATTTCTATATAAAAACCACAAAACTAATTAGAAGCAACTATCTTTGATAGTTAAAATGTTAAAACAGCCTCTAAAAAGGGCTCTCTATGAACCCTTTTTATATTAAGCCTGCGTAGATATTAATACATTTTATACAGGTTGATATAAACATATCCTGTTACACTTTTTCTATATATTTGCCGCATTATACAGATATTTCGCCCTTTATATGCGGATGCGCTTCATAGTTAACAAGTGTAAAATCTTCGTATTTAAAGTCATCAATGCTGTTGACTGCAGGATTGATAATCATTGACGGAAGTTTTAGTGGCTTTCTTTCAAGTTGAATTTTAACCTGTTCAATATGGTTAAGGTATATATGTGCGTCGCCAAGGGTGTGTATAAATTCGCCGGGGGCAAGATTTGTTACCTGTGCTACCATAAGCGTCAGAAGTGCGTAGGATGCTATGTTGAACGGAACTCCGAGGAATATGTCGGCGCTTCTCTGGTAGAGCTGGCAGGAAAGCCGTCCGCCGGCGACGTAGAACTGGAAAAGAACGTGGCATGGAGGCAGAGCCATGTTGTTAATTTCTCCGGCATTCCATGCGCTTACTATGTGTCGGCGCGAGTCGGGGTTTTTACTGATTGACACTATTACTTCAGACAGCTGGTCGATGTTTCCGCCGCCGCCGCAGGCAGGCCACGCTCTCCACTGGCTTCCATATACGGGACCGAGGTTACCGTTGGCATCAGCCCATTCATTCCATATCCTGACTCCGTTGTCGGTAAGGTATTTTATGTTGGTGTTGCCCGAAATAAACCATATCAGTTCGTGGATAATGGATTTGAGATGAAGTTTTTTTGTGGTTAGGACGGGGAAACCGTCTGCGAGGTTGAATCTCATCTGGTAGCCGAACACGCTTATTGTGCCGGTGCCGGTTCTGTCGGTTTTCTTTGTGCCGTTCTTCAGGGTATGGTCAAGCAGGTCGAGGTACTGTTTCATTACGTATGTGTTGTTTCATTGCTTTTTTCTTCTTTTCCGCCTTTCCATTTCATCACGGATTGATGCGGCTTTTTCATAGTTTTCTGTTTTTATGGCTTCTTCTATCATTTTAGATAATTCATCGTTTGAGTAGCTGTCATATTTTATTTTTTCGGGTTCAAGGATACTGTTAATCGCAGAGCCGGTATCGTCGTCATCGGTGTTTGAGGGGGGTATGAATATTCCGGCCTTGTCGAGTACATCTTCAGCCATATAAACCGGGCACCCAAACCTGAGGGCAAGGGCTACGGCGTCGGATGTGCGGCTGTCTATCAATATCTCTTTTTCTCCGTTGTTGCACACAAGTTTTGAAAAGAATATTCCTTCTTCAAGTTTGTAAATGAATACTTCGAGTACGGCAACTCCAAATTCGCGGGCAAACAGCAACAGCAAATCGTGCGTCAGGGGGCGCGGTGGCGTAATGTTTTCAAGCTTGATAACTATTGCCTGCGCTTCAAAACCGCCTATGATTACCGGCACCCTCCTGTTGCCATTTTCTTCGGCCAGTATAAGGGCGTATGCTCCAGATTGCGTCTGGCTGTAGGAGACTCCTATTACTTTCAGCTTAACTTTTCTCATTCATGTTTTTTCTTAAACGGATAACAATACCTTGCTGTATGCAAAGATAAAAGAAAAACCGAATAACCAACCAACGCCAGAAAGGGCTTTATGATGATTATTCTTACCTTGCACGGAAATTTTTATACACAATCCAAATCGCAAACGACAGGGACACCAAAATACTACAGCAGTATTCCTGATGTTAGCAATAACTATCTACGCCCGGTATTGATTGGATAAGAACACCACGTTCTGATTACTGCCGCGCAAATCGAGCAGTGTGTGAACTTTCACCGCCCCACGTGAATACTTTCCGTGAGCCCAGGCAAACTGCTTTATGCTCAATGAAATTGTCGTTGAATCGAGTGCAAAGACATCGTTGTCGATATTCACGTTGGGGATGTGCTACGTCTCATAACATCTCACAAAATCAACGGCTTGCGAGAAAACATACTTGCCGACAGGCATAACTGTTTAACTTTTACTGCCCGTAAAAGTATCGTGCCATTTCTAATCAAAAAATCAAAGAATGCTTATAATACATTGTAAAACGAATTATTACAATTCAATTTTAAAAGTTAACGCACCACTAATAAATTCCAGTATAAACACCGTTTTCACAAACAGAACTGTTATTAAAAAAGAAACCATTTTCATAAGCAGAAAAATGCCGGCAGTTTTCGGGTTCTTCATACCAGCTTGTGTGCCGGCTTTCATAATTAATCATCCGGTTTTTTTCAAATTTCCTGTTTTCTTTTTCGGTTCAATAACATGCAAGGGTAGGGGGGGGAGCCTTGTATGTTTTTACGGTTGTTTCTGCCGGCGCTGTTACGGCATCGGTGTTATGGGGTC
>JAITWJ010000112.1 GCA_031285325.1 Bacteroidales bacterium | reverse complement strand
TTAGTGGCGGCTGTCTTGAAATACTCTATAAAATTCTGCTGTAACCGGTCTTTCTGTTCTGCTTGAGCAGTTTCGGTATCGCTGTACAAATCAGCATTGTCATATTCTCGTTGGCGGAGCTTGCGAACACCATCGGCGTATAGCATTGTTTCTTGGTCTTTCTCGCTTCGGCAAATGATTATTCCGTTATCATCTCTCTTTGGCTTGAAAGTTTTTTCTCCATCTGCATCGGTACGCGCGGTTCGTTTCTTATCCCATTCCACTGTCGTAACAATACGGTTCAGATACTCACGGATACGTTGCGGAGTTCTTTTGCCGAGAATGAATACAGGATAACTTTCAATGTAAACATACCACTCTTTAAGGTCTTCTACTTTCCGAAGTCTTACGGTTACTTTGGTGTTTGATAATTGTTTCATACGGTATCCCTGTTACTTGCTGTTATACACGTTATCTATTTCGGATTTAGGGGCATAGACATACTTCCCAATTTGCCGTGTCGGAATAGAGAATTTACGAATGTGCTTATAAACAGAACTATCAGATATGCCAAACTTTTTGGCTATCTCACCAATAGTATAGCAGTCTTCGGGTTCAAGGCTATATAGTTTCATTATTGGTTTCTCTTTCATAGTAGGTACTTGGCGAATTGGAAACATTTCTTCAATAGTAGCACGGTCAATCCGTACAAGTCGAGTCCCTAAATTGATAGCAGGAATTTTCCGCTGACGAATAAGGCGATAGAGTGTGCTCTTAGCAACACCGAACAAAGCGATTGCTTCAGGAACAGAAATGTATAATCGGTCAGATGTTATGCTATCTACCACTGCTTGCTGTTCTTCTTCCTTTTTCCTCTGAACCTTTTTCTTACGATATGCAGCATTACCGCATATTTTAGAGCAATATATGGAATCTACCGTTTTGGGTACAAACGGCTTGCCACAAACTGCACATTCTTTTTCAATTCTATTCATCATTATCTTTATCGCCATTTAAGTATCTATAAGTAGCCATAAGTGCTCATAAGTTCCACTTTGGCTTCAATTAAGTTCCGATACAAATTTGGTACAAATATACGATAAAAAACAATAGAAAACAAGCATCAATTACAAGTGCATAAAAACAAAACAGGCTGCAAACATTTAGTTCACAGCCTGTTTTTACTATTTACTGATTATCTCTAATCGATCTTACTTCACTTCTTCAAAATCAACATATTCATCCTGACTTTGCTGTGAATATTTGCCATTCTTATTTTTTGATTCTATAGTAACTTCGCCTTCTCTGCGGGTGTTATGCTGGCTTTGTTTTTGCTGTTCGTACATTTTTTGCTGTATGTTTTTGATTTCTTTATCGACAAAAAGAGGTACAATATGCCGCATTACGAAACGGATTCCGTAATAAAACAACACAATTATAAGAATGGTTCTTAAAAAATTTGTTACATACAGCAAAACAAACAAATTCATTGCTAAAAGTTGATGCTTTATAATACTTGTTTAACCGGCACAAAATTAGTATTAAAATTAGTTTTGCCACAGAAACAAGACTTATTTGTTACCAAGAGTTTACATAAGAAACATAATGTATGGTTCATTATTTTATAGATTTCATAAAAAGCAGAAGTGTTTAATAATTTTTAACTTAGCGCTTCATTAGAACAAATACACGATTTAATGTAAGTTTCTTATTTTTGAAACAAATTATTTAAGCGAATGTCTGGATTTTAAAAATTCAGAGTAAAAAATTAAGATATGAATTGGAAAAAAATTTTGGTAGGCACAGTTCTCACAGTTGTTTTTGGTATAGGTTTTTTCAGTTTTACGCAGGATGATAAAAATTTTGAAATAGCGAAGAACCTTGATATTTACCATACGCTTTTCAGAGAACTGAACATGTTTTATGTGGACGAAATTAATCCTGACAAACTGGTTAAGGAAAGCATTGATGAAATGTTGATGCTGCTCGATCCTTATACAAATTATATTTCGGAAGACCAGATAGAAGATTTTCGGTTTATGACAACAGGTGAATATGCCGGTATTGGGGCATTAATTGGTAAACAAAATAATAAGATTATTGTTTCAGAACTGTACGAAAATTTTCCTGCTCAAAAATCGGGACTAAAGGCAGGCGATATTATACTTGAAGTGGCGGGAAAATCAACAGAAACTATGACTACTGAAGATGTGAGTACATTATTAAAAGGCCCTGCCAATAACCCTGTGAAAGTTAAATTGCAGCGCTATGGAAACAGTAATCCTTTAGAGATAGACATTATCCGCGAAAGAATTACTATCAGCGCCGTACCTTACTATGGGATGCTGGATAAAAATACAGCTTACATACGCTTTACAAATTTTACTGAAAATTGCAGCGATGAGGTAAAAAGAGCCTTTCTTGATCTTAAAAAGAATAATCCTGATGCCTTGGTCTTGGATTTGCGTTCGAACCCCGGTGGATTGTTAATGGAAGCCGTAAAAATTGTAAACTTTTTTGTTCCGAAAGGCGAAGAAATTGTAAGTACTAAAGGGAAAGTAAAACAATGGGACAGAGTTTACAAAGCAACTAACGAACCGTTGGATACAACCATTAAAATAGCAATTCTTGTAAATAGCAATTCGGCATCGGCATCTGAAATATTAGCCGGCGCTATTCAGGACTTAGACCGTGGTATTGTTGTTGGTTCGCGTACTTTTGGTAAAGGACTGGTGCAAACTACACGCGATTTGAGTTACAACACAAAACTTAAAGTTACTACAGCCAAATATTATATTCCAAGCGGGCGATGCATTCAGGCGCTCGATTACGCCCATCGCAACGAAGACGGAAGCGTGGGCAGTGTACCCGATTCACTGATTACGCAGTTTAAAACCAAAAAAGGAAGGCTTGTTTACGATGGGGGCGGAGTTGTACCCGATATTAAAATTGACAACGAGCAGTACAGTAACTTAACAATTGGCTTGGTAACAAAATTCTTAATTTTTGATTTTGCCACAAAATTTTCAAACGAGAATGCCTCAATAGCGTTACCCGAAGAATTTACTGTTACCGAAAACATTTACAATCAATTTTCAAACTACGTAAAGGAAAATAAGTTTGAATACAAGTCGGCTTCAGAAAATATACTAAAAGAACTGGAAGAATCGGCAAAAGAAGAAAAGTATTTTGGGTTGGCCGAAAATGAATTTATAGCGTTAAAGGCAAAATTAGAGCCAGATATTGATAAAGATTTAAACCTTTTCAGCGACGAAATAAAAAAGATATTAAAAGATGAAATAGTATCGCGCTATTATTATCAGAAAGGCGCCATCCGGTCGGCAATAAACGACGACAAGGGAATAAAACAGACTATCGATGCATTACATTCGTCCGAAGTTTTTACTGCATACTTCGAGCCCGGAACAGAAATTAAATAATCGAAACAGTTAACCTGTACAGTAATAACCCCACACCGGCTCCGCATGTAGCGTAACCTGTGTGCATTGTGCAATTTTATAAAAGATTAGCGCCGGCAGGAACAATCGGGCATGTTTCTGACATGCCCGATGCATTTTCAGATGAAAAAAATAATTATTTCGACAGAAGATTACTTAAAACAGAATGTCCGGCTGCCGAACAATATAGTCCGGAAGTCAATTAAGGTTGAAGAGCAGTCAATTAAGATTAAAGAACAGTTAATCGAGAACTGCGCGAAGTTAATCGAGAACTGCGCGAAGTCAATTGAGAACTCCGCGGAGCCAAATAAGAATCACGCGAAGCCAATTGAGAATTGCGCGGAGCCAAATAAGAACCACGCGGAGTCAAATGAGAATTTCGCGAAGTCAAATGATATTGTCGCGGAGCCAAATGAGAATCGCGCGAAGTAAAATGAGATTGCCGCGGAGCCAAATAAGAATCACGCGGAGCCAATTGATAACTGTTCGCAATCAAATAAAAATCACCGGAAGTAAAATAATATTATCCGGCAACCCGATATTATTTATCGACAGAATTTATTGGATAGAACTGTGTCGATTTAAAATGTTGAAACTGCTCAACAATGCAGTTATTATTATACAATAATAATTTTTGTATTTGTGTCAATGTCCTGTATATTTGCCGTTCGTGAAATAATAAAGAAAATGAGAGTAATCGATACCATAAATAATGTTCAGAGAACTATTTTTTCGTTTGAACTGTTGCCTCCGCTAAAGGGAAGTAATGCCGACAGATTGTATAAAACAATAGAAAATCTTATTGATTTCGATCCTAAGTACATAAACATTACAACTCACCGCGATGAAATGGAATTCATGGAATTACCCGACGGTTCAATAATAAAACAAACCGTAAGGAAACGCCCGGGCACAGTTGCCATTGCAGCATCCATACAAAACAGGTACGGCATTCCTGTTGTTCCTCATATTTTATGCGGTGGATTCACCAAAAGTGAAACCGAACACGTTTTAATTGATTTGAATTTTCTGAATATTACAAACGTTTTAGCTCTGCGTGGCGATGGAGCCAAAAATCAACATGTTTTCAAGCCCGAAATAAACGGACATGCTAACGCCAACGAATTGGTTAAACAAATCAGCGATATTAAAAATGGTATTTATCTCGACAAGAATTTAAAAAACAACACTCCGCTCGATTTTTGCGTAGGTGTAGCCGGTTATCCCGAGAAACATTTTGAAGCGCCAAATATGGAAACCGATTTGGCTTACCTCAAACAAAAAGTTGACGAAGGCGCTGATTATATTGTTACCCAAATGTTTTTCAACAACAGTGTTTATTACAATTTTGTTAATGAATGCAGAAAAATTGGAATCACAGTGCCAATTATTCCGGGTGTTAAACCTGTACACATGAAAAACCAACTCACCGTGTTGCCTAAAATATTCAATATAGATATACCGCAAGAATTAGCAACCGAATTAGCCAAATGCAATACCAACGACGATGCACAAACAGTAGGTACCGAGTGGGCTATTTATCAACTGAAAGACCTGGTTGCAAATAACGTTCCCTCAATGCACATTTACACTTACGGCGTGTCCGATAATGTTCGTAAAATTGTTAAGGCAGTTTTCTGATAATTCATACAAATTTTAAGAAACGAAGTGAATGTAGTGTTATCGGCCTGTTTTAACCTTCTACATTAACTTCAAAATCGATCAGTTGGTTTAACTTATCGTTTTCTTCCTGATTGTTGAATTTCAGTGAATATATCATTGCCTCAACCTGGCGTAACAGATTACGTTTATCTTTACCGGGCGCATAAACATAACCAAAGGCAACAACAACACGCCGTTTGGCAGCGTCGAGCACTGCAAGCGAAATATAAGGGCCGCCCATAAAATCGTTTTCTACGCGCCAAAGTCCGCGCATTTCGTTGGCATAATTACTGTTATGCCTCGTAAAAGAGTTAATCTGGTCAAAATTCTTTTCCGTATTCATATAACTTCCTGTGGTTGGCCCGGGAATGTTGGCTTTCATTATGCTGTCGCGCACACATAACTGGTAATTAACAGTAAAGGCGCTGTCAGACACATACGGAAAAGTATATAACAGAATACCCTGAAATATCTCAGGTGTATCGTACTGTATCCACAGAAAATCTTTTTTCTGTGTCATAACCCTGAACCCAGGCGGAACTTTAATTGTTACACCAAAATCTCTGCCGAGTACATTATAAACCTCTTCCTCGTAATATTTATTGTAATTAGCGGTTAATCTTGCCTTTTCGGCAGCAAGAAAGTACGAAAGTATTTTTTCTTTATTTTTATTTAAGATCTCAACAAACCTGTCGTTACTTTTTGCATTTATCTGAATAGTAGCCTGAGGATAAGCCCAAGCATTGTCTTTAAAAATTATACCTTCTTTGTTTACGCTCGAATAAATATTGGTTTGTACAATATTACGCGTACTCTTGAAAATTTCTTTAAATGCAGCGTGCGGTATATTTACAATATCAAAAATTGGCTCATTTTGTGGCAGTGCTGCGTGAGGTTGCGCAAGTATTTCGCGTACGGCGGCACCGGGTGTGCTTTCCCACGACTGTTTTGAAATTACAACAATAACTTCGCCGGGTCTTCCTGTAATATTTTTGTATATTCCGTTACCGGCATCAGAACAGGAAAAAAGCCCTGTGAATACAAGCAAAAAAATTAAACTGCGAATTTTAAATTTCATGATAATTAATTTGTTTGAAACTTAATTAGCGACACAAAAACCTTACCATAAAACAACAAAACCCATATCCATAACAAACAGATACGGGGTTAAAGAAACATGCTTAATATTTTACTCTTCCAGCTTTTCCTGCTCAGAATTATTATCATCTTCGCCTTTCGACGCTTTTTTAAATTCTTTCATCCCTTTTCCCAAACCTTTCATTAATTCAGGAATTTTACGTCCGCCAAAAAGTAATAAAACTATAATCAAGATGATTATTATTTCCTGCGGCCCAATCACTCCGGCAATTACAAATGAGTTCATAATAATAAGTTATTACAATTAATTAGTTGCAAAAATATAATTTTTTAGTTAAAAAGTACCATTTATAATTTTTATTATATCGTTCGCATTTGCATACAATATAAGTGCAAAAAGTATTACCATTCCTGTAATTTGTGCATATTCGAGGAATTTGTCGCTTGGTTTTTTACCCATCACCATTTCAAAAATCAGGAACATTACATGTCCGCCGTCGAGAGCGGGTATAGGCAGCAAGTTCATGATAGCTAATATTATTGAAATAAAGGCGGTCATGTTCCAGAAAGAAAACCAATCCCATGTTGCAGGGAAAATATTTCCAATTGAGGCAAATCCCCCAAGTGATTCGTAGGCTTTAGTTTCTTTGTTAAAAATAAGTTTAAACTGTTTAAGATAATCTCCGGTAGTTTGTATTCCTCTGTTAATACCTGCTGGAAACGACTGAAAAAATCCATATTTTATGGTTTCATATTCAAAAATTTTATCGTCATAATTATTGCTCATAATCCCAATAACGCCATTTTCGCCTAATGTCATCTTAATATCCATTGGTTGTTCTTTACGTTCTATATTCAAAACGATTTCTTTTCCGGCCATAGATTTCAAATCGTTGCTCCATTCGTCGTAAAAGGTATATAATTTGCCGTTTAACCCAATAATTTCATCGCCTATCTGCAAACCGGCTTTTTCTCCGACAGAGCTTTTCTGAAAACTTTGTATCCCGAATTTAAAAGGAATTCTTGGAGCGAAAACTTCTTTGCTTTTCAACAATAAAGCTACATCGGCATCGCTTATTTCAACATCTATATTTTGTCCGTTTCTTTCAACCTGCACGGTTTTTGCGTTGTCTAATAAAATTGTTGCCAATATCTTATTGAAGTTTTCAATATATTGCCCATCTACTGTCAAAATTTTATCTCCATTTTGGAAACCTATTTGTTCTCCTGTTTCGGATACATGAATACCATATTTTGCGTTCTTGGTAGGTAAAAAACTTTCACCCCATACAAATAAAACACCTACATAAATTAAAATTGCAAAAATAAAATTCATTAATACTCCGCCTATCATAATGAGAAGACGCTGCCATGTGGGTTTACTGCGAAACTCCCACGGCTGTGGAGGTTGCTGCATCTGATCTTTGTCCATCGACTCGTCAATCATGCCCGATATTTTCACATAACCGCCAAGAGGAATCCATCCGATACCATACTCTGTTTCGCCTTTTTTTATCTTGAAAAGCGAAAACCACGCATCAAAAAACAAATAAAATTTTTCGACACGTGTTTTAAATATACGTGCAAATATATAATGCCCAAATTCGTGTAATATAACTAATATTGACAGGCTTAGTAATAATTGTGCGGTTTTGACCAGTGTTGTTTCCATTTAATTTTTTCTATAAATAATTTTTTCAGTTAACAATTTTGTTATTTGTCTTGTTTCGTCATTAGTTTGAATTAAATCATCGAGGCTTGGTTTTTCAATGAAAACAGACTTCAGCATCGACTGTTCTATAATTTTTGGAATATCCCCAAAATTTATATTACGGTTTAAAAATGCTTTTACAACAATTTCATTGGCTGCATTTAAAATACATGGCATGTTACCGCCCCTGTCAAGCGCTTCATACGAAAGTGCAAGGTTACGAAAAATTTTTGTATCTGGCTGTTCAAATGTAAGATTTGAAAAATCAAAAAAACTGAACCTTTTGAAATTATTTTTAATTCGGTACGGAAAACCGAGTGCATACTGTATGGGCAAACGCATGTCGGGCAGTCCTAATTGAGCCTTTATTGATCCATCTTGAAACTGTACAAATGAATGTACGATTGATTGTGGATGTACAATCACCTCAATTTTCGATGGATGCACGCCAAATAACCAGTGTGCCTCAATCATCTCGAATCCTTTATTCATGAGAGTTGCCGAATCGATTGTGATTTTTTCACCCATATCCCAGTTTGGATGATTCAGTGCATTATCAATAGTTACATTTTGCAGTTCACTTTCTTTTTTACCTCGGAAAGGGCCACCTGAACATGTGAGGATGATTTTTTCAACAGGATTCATAAATTCACCAACCAGGCATTGAAATATTGCCGAATGTTCCGAATCAACCGGTAAAATATCTACCTCTTTTTCGCGTGCAAGTTTTGTTATAATTTCACCGGCAACAACCAAAGTTTCTTTATTTGCCAAAGCAATATTTTTCCCTGCCTTTACGGCATTGTATGTAGGTATCAGGCCTGAATAGCCAACCATTGCTGTAAGTACTAAATCAACGGTATCCATTTGTACTACCTGGTTCAGGGTATCGGTTCCTGCATAAACCTTTACAGGATCTTGTGCAAGAGCTTCTGCAACATATTTATATTTTTCGGTGTTGGCTATAACTACTATGTTGGGTTGAAATTTTTTTGCCTGCTGAATAAGCAAGTCAACGTTATTATTGGCTGTTAAAACTTCGACTTCAAATTTATCCTGATTATTATCAATAACTTCAAGTGACTGTTTACCTATTGAACCGGTTGAACCCAAAATAGCAATTCTTTTTCTCATACTTATAGTTTTCAATACCGGTTATATGATTTTAGTAATTGCTGTATCATTTAAACATTTTTTTAATGACGTTGGATTCAATAAATTGGAATTTCATCATATTAAAAATCAATATATTGTTCGGGATTAATTGCTTTGCCTCCGTGCCAGAGTTCAAAATGCAGATGCGGGCCTGTGGTGAGTTCGCCTGAATTTCCGATAATGGCAATGGCTTCTCCTTCATTTACTCTGTCGCCGGCGCTTTTTAGCAATTCAGAATTATGTTTGTATGCCGAAATAATATTAGATTCGTGCTGTATATAAATTACATATCCTGTTTCAAGAGTCCATCCCGAAAAAATTACCGTTCCGTTTAATACCGAAAAAATCCTTGAATTGGGACCGCTAACCAAATCAACTCCAAAATGATCGGTTATTGCGTTAAAATTGTTGGTAACAACGCCTTTTACAGGGACAAAAAAATGAATCTGGCCTAATTCTGTTGCAGATGTTTCGTTGCTTCTCAACGAAAGGCTAAGTTGTTCGGCAAGTAATTCGTCCTGAAAAACTGAATCGTGGTTGTATTCTGCAATTTCAATATTATAAGTTGCCGAAGCCGAATCTATCAACCTGCTGTTGTCAGGTATTTCACCGTCAATAACAGCTTTAATACTGTTGAAAAAATCGTCCCTGGTTTTTAATTCATATTCCAGCGAATCGATCTGAAGAGCTGTGCGTACAAGCATTTGCCGATATTCAGCTTTAGGGTAACCGGGTATATATTCTCGCAATCCGGTTGTAGCAATAAGTAAAATTACGAGTATAATAATAATAGCCGAAAATAAACTTGTGTATGTTAAAGCCTTTAAACGTGAAACTTTTATACTCCATACAGACTGAAACGTTGTGTCGTTATATATAATTAGCCGGTATTGATCTTTTAACTTATCAAAAAATTTTTTATCTTTTTTCTTATTCTGTGCTTTTTCCACCTGGCAAAATTTTTCTGAGCCACAAATTTAGAAAGAATTGATTAACAAATTCTTGATTTTTGTTAAATAAGGATAAAACAATAACAAGCGGTTTACCTGTTTTGTTTGTGCTAAACCGAATACAACTGAAAATATCATAAAAAAATTGTTCATTTTGAAATGACATTTAACAATTTGTAATTCCTAATTTATTTGTTGTATTTATTTCAAATAGTTTTCTTTTATGATTACCGGTAATTACGACAAAACAATATTGCACCTTTGTTATCATTGTTGTACTGCGCGCATTACACGCTCAATGGCATCGTCCATTTGGGCAATTGATTCAAGCCCCAATGTCATGCAGTGAACATTCCCTTGTGTAAGGGCATACCGGATTGAACGTTCCCGTTCTTCATCCTTTACAAATTCTCCTTGTCCGAATATTTTCATCCCAATAACTCCCTTTCCATTTTGCTGCGCTTTGCCGAGTATTTCGCTGACAGCTTCCGGAGCTCCGTCCATATTGCTTTGGAACGGATTAATGCGTGCCAGTATAACATCTACCCATGGAGAATCTGCCGCTTCAGCTAATGCATCCAAATTATGACATGATATGCCCACTGCTTTCACAATCCCGTTTTGTTTGGCTTTTGATAAACCGTCAATATAATATTTTCGTGTTTCAGACCAGTTTCCTCTCGACATACCGTGCATTAATACAATGTCGAAATAATCGCTTCCGGTTTCCTGTCTGAAACGGTCGAGAGCGTTTTCTACCGGTTCAATATTATCTGCTCCGGGTGCCCGTGTCGAAATCTTGGTCAGAAGCGTAATATTTTCGCGAGGTAATGTTTTCAGTGCTTCCCGCACGTAGGTGTGCGAGCCGTATCCATCGGCCATGTCGTAAAAACGCATTCCCCGCTCGTAAGCATGGTGAGCCAGTTTCACAAAAGTATCCATCCCTAAGCGGGTTTGGTTAGAACCATTATTATAACCAACTGTACCCGTTCCCATTGCTATACGGGGTACGGTAAGTCCTGTTTTACCGAGTTGTACCTTATCTACCAGTGTTTCGTTGGAGATATAAAAACTATTCCCGAGTCCTATGGCAGAAACGCCAATTGCGCTAACAATTCCGGACTTAATAAATCTGCGCCTTTTGATATTATTCATAGTAGTATAATTTAATTTTTTGAAACATTTGCAATATAAGTATTTTCATATTTAAATTGCTATAAATAACAAAGATATTTTTTGCATATTTTCAAAAATATTATGAAAATTCAATATGGAATACTGTATATTTTATGTTGAATTTCAGATATTATTGAATGAATATGTAATATTTTATATTGAATATATGAAATTCTTGATTGAATTTTGAATATTCTACATTGAATATACAATATTCTTGAATGCGTATGCAAATTATATATAGAACATACGATATTATTGGATTAATATGCGGTATTCTATATGGAATATACGATATTCTATATAGAATTTTAAATATTCTACATGAAAAATATAATATACTTGAATAAATATACAGTATTCGTGAAGAATACACATTATTCCATGTTGAATTATGTGTTGGCATAAACTGCGTACATACAACTTTACTTTTTTTGCAGCATAATTTCAAACAGTTTGTATTCGAAATATCATCGCTGTCAAAAAAAAAGGAATTGGAACTTTATTTTTATCTGTTTTGATGTCATAAAAATTACGCATCCCCCAATTTCATTAATAGAAATAATTAATTTTCGGAAAATATAAAAAACGATGGAGCGAAAAATAAAAGCTTTCAAACAACTACTGGAAATTATTGATGAACTGCGCGAAAAATGCCCCTGGGACAGGAACCAAACCCTTGAATCGCTACGTAAATTGACCATAGAGGAAACTTATGAATTGGCAGATGCGATACTGAAAAACGATTTGCCCTGTATAAAAAAGGAACTTGGAGATATTATGCTGCATGTTGTGTTTTATGCAAAAATTGCTTCCGAAAAAAATGCATTCGACATAGGCGACGTGTTGGAATGTATTAACAGCAAGTTGATTTACCGCCATCCGCATGTTTTTGGCGATGTAGATGTTAACGGTTCGGCACGAAAAGTGGAAGAAAACTGGGAGGCACTGAAATTAAAAGAGAAAGACGGCAATAAACGTGTTTTAGAAGGTGTTCCGGTGGCAATGCCTGCACTGGTAAAGGCTAACCGCATACAGGAAAAAGCAAGCGGTGTGGGTTTCGATTGGGAATTTCGCGAACAGGTATGGGAAAAGGTTAAAGAGGAGATAAATGAACTTTCTTACGAAATAGATAAAGCAGACAACGATAAGATGGAAGCCGAATTTGGCGATTTGTTTTTTGCTCTGGTAAATGCGGCACGCCTATACGATATTGATCCTGAAGCTGCACTCGAACGTACTAATCTGAAATTTATAAAACGTTTCAATTATCTTGAAAGTAAAACTCTGATGGAAGGAAAAAACCTCCACGACATGACTTTAACTGAAATGGACATTATATGGGATGAAGCAAAAAAGACGGAGTAAATGCTCAGTCGTATATATAATCTATTCCTGAAAAATTACTCGGATGAATTATTATACTCTGATTTTATTTTTTCCTGATATTTTTCGTATTCAATCTGATCTTGAGTTTTTTCGAGAAAAAAGGTTGCAATCTGGTAATCGGGTAAACCGGTATCTCCAAGTGTAAGATTCATCATAATTGAAACCACCAGGTCATCGTCGGGAAAAACGAGCAGCGATGACCCCCCGCCTGTAATGTTTCCTATACTGCAGTAAATGTTTCGTTCCCACGTGTCTTTCAATAATTTCCATCCGTTCGACATGTTGGCGGTAATTCCATTACTCAAAATAAACGGTTTAAATAACTTTTCGCGAATTTCGCCGGAAACATAAGGCGAGTGCAGAATAGCATTGCCAAATTTCGCCAAATCTTCAGATGTTGAAAGATAACCCATTGAAGGGGCGCTGGAACGTAGATCTGTTTTTTGAGTATTTACAGGAAAATAAGCAAACACATCTACATCGTAAAAAGCCGATCTTCCATCTATTATGGTGTATGGATTGTCTAATACTGTATTTTTAAGCTGTAACGTATCAGTAACAAACTCGCTTATAATTTCTGTAAAATTCTTACCGGTTTCTTTTTCCATAATAGCCCCCAGCAGATTATAGTCGAAAACAGATGTTGTTTGGTAATCGCCCGGAGTAAAAATCAAATCATTGTTTTTAAACAGTTCAATACCTTGCTGAATATCGTAGTTGTATCCAGGAGCAGCTAATTCTTCAAGATTTGATTCTTCAAATCCGGAAGAATTTTGTATAAGATTTCCGAGTGTTATATTATATTTCTTTTTCGGGAAATCGGGCAAATAATGGTATATGCTTGAATCTGGATGTAAGGTGCCGTTTTCAACTAATTTATAATACGCCATAGAAGTAAGTATCCCTGTTGAATTTCCAAGCCTGAATTTAGTTTCGTGCGTAACATTTGATTTTAATTCTTTTGATGAATTTCCGAATGCTTCGGAATAAATCAGATTTCCTTCTTTGTAAATTGTAATCTGGGCGCCGGGTACTGAATTCATTGCCATGAATACTCCCATAGCATCGCGTACTTGTTTTATTTCTTGAACATATTTTCGGTCGTAATAAATATTGCTGTTTTGTTTTTCGCACCCAAAGAAGGCTATTATAGCCGTCAAAATAAATAAACGTATTTTCATTTTTATACAGTCATAACATTTCACAACAAAGTTATAGATTTTCCCTAACCAAAAAATAAAGGAACGAACTTACATGTCTGATTTTTTTACATTGAATAATCATAAAATCAATAAAAATTATTTTTCATCCATAATTTCTGTTTGCATCCGCACTGAATCTTCGTGAATTAACTGGAAAAGAATTTTTACAAATGTTTCATTAATATTAAGTTTTTTCCCCAGATTAACACGGCTATCCATTAACTGTGCCCATCGGTTTATTTGCAAAGCAGTAACATTGTTCTCGCTTTTATATTTACCTATTTGTTTTACTATGTCTATACGCGAAGCCATTATTTCGAGCAATTCGGTATCGATTGAGTCAATACGGTTTCGCAGTACATCTAATTTGTTTTCAAAATCAGGATTATTGGCATTTTCATTTTTTATAATAAGCCTGTCGAGCAATTTTGCCAAATCAGCTGGGGTAACCTGTTGCTCAGCATCGCTCAAGGCACATTTGGGGTCGCAGTGCGACTCAATCATTAAGCCATCCATTCCCATATCGAATGCTTTTTGCGAAATTTCATACAAATATTCTCTTTTACCTGCCATGTGGCTCGGATCACAAATAATTGGCAGGTTAGGCATTAATCTTTTTAGCTCAATATACGTTCTCCAATTCGGATAATTCCTGTATTTTGTTTCCTGGAAAGGTGTAAAACCACGGTGTATGGCCACAATATTGTGTATGCCCGCCTGATGGATACGTTCTATTGCACCTAACCAAAGCTGGACATCTGGATTCACAGGATTCTTAACCATAATAACTGCCTTTGCTCCCTTTACTGCATCGGCTATTTCCTGAACTACAAACGGGCTGGTGGTTGACCTTGCACCTATCCACAAAACATCAAGTCCTGCTTTTAATGCCTCTTCGGTATGTTGGGCATTTGCTACTTCTGTACCCACGAGCAAGCCTGTTTCTTCTCTTACTCTTTTAAGCCATTCCAAGCCTATAGACCCCACTCCTTCAAATGATCCAGGGCGGGTTCTGGGTTTCCAAATACCACCACGGAAAACAAATACCCTTTTATCTTTTGCCAGTAATCTGGCGGTTTCAATCGTCTGTTTTTCACTTTCGAGGCTGCATGGACCAGAAACAAGAAGCGGATTGTTAATATGCGGCAACCAGGCCTTAATCGGATTAATATCAAGTTTCGATGTCATTTTCTATTTCGTATAAAGTTTTACAATTGTTTCTTCGTTTTTTACAAAATGAGGGTTTTCACCATCAAGAATTACTCTTATTTTATTGGCATTAATTATTAATTCTTTCAGTTGTTCGGAATCGTTATTTCTAATACAATCGCAGAATTCTCTGAGGTATTTAATGTAAACATCTAACGATTCAACAACGTATTGACTATTCTGTTGAAAAATTGGATGCCACATGTTATATGAGCTTTTTGCTAATCTAACAGTTGAACGAAATCCTCCGCTGGCAAGGTCGAAAATAATATTCCTGTCTTTTTCTGCCTGAACTGCATTTGCGAGTGCAAAAGCTGCTGCATGCGGCAGGTGCGATACGAAAGCTGTACTGTGGTCCTGTTCATCGGATGTCATGTAGGCAATGTCCATTCCTAATGTTTGAAACATCTTTTCGGCAAGAGCAACATGTTGCGGTCCTGAATCTTCCTGATCGCAAAGAATTGTTATTTTACCTCGGAATAAATCTTCGATAGCCGCTGTCGGCCCGGAATTTTCTGTTCCCGACATAGGATGGGCGGCAACAAAATTTCTTCTGTTTAAGTGATTTTTAACAGAGTCTGTAATAATTTTTTTGGTTGAACCCATGTCAATTACAGTTGTGTTTTTTGAAATGTTATCCAAAATCAAGGGCAATATTTCCAGTTCCTTATCTACGGGGATTGCAATTATTACAATGTCAACATTCTGGATACCTTTTTCAAATGTCTCAATACGGTCTATCAACCCTATTTCTATGGCTGTTCTCGCGTTCTCATCGTTGTTGTCAACCCCGATAAGTTCAGTAGCAAACCTGTTCTTTCGTAAATCTTTTGCAAGCGAACCACCTATTAATCCAAGTCCAATAATAGTTATCTTCATGTGTATTACCGTATATTTATTTCAAAAAAAAGGCCTCGAAAAGCTCGAGACCTGTCAGTAAAATATTTTTAACATAAGCAATACCTACTTCTTGATCCCGATTTCAGAACCGAAATAAAAACACCAATAATAAAACGTATTGCTAATTTTTGTAATCATTATATTCTTATAAGAGAATGAAAGCAAAGATATAGATATCTTTTAAAAATTAAATAATTATTTTACAACAAATAAAAATTTTATACAGAATTATCAATTTTATTTTTTGTATTACCTAATGGTTAACCCACTGTACACTTATAATAATAACGGTGTTATTTCTTACAAAACAAAAGCCTTGCAGGTTTTAACCTGCAAGGCTTTACGTTATACTTTAATTCAGCAGTATGAAAAATAAACCGTTAGTAAATATGTAATTACAAATTTATTCATCGGATAAAGATTTAGGGAAACTTAGAATAAACAACAACATCAAGCTTCATGTTTAAAATGAAAGATTCAAAATTTTCTTCATTTTTCAAAAAAAAGTGATGATCACCGACAAACTCTTTAGGACAATAGCCCTCTCCGTTTCGACTTATTAAATGATTTCCGTAACAGTCGAAGAAATAATAAAGAACACCACCACTACCAAGCATCATATTGGTCACAAATATTTCTTGGCCATCATAATTCTCGAGCCAGATATCACCCCAATAATTTCCGGTTTTATCAGATTCTGCTTTTTTAATCAATTCTTTAAGCCAAGGAAGATTCTCTTGAGGATTGTTGGTGCAATCACAGTTAATTGCGTCATCCTTGTCGCATGAAAACAACAATAAACACAATATTAATCCACTCAATTTTTTCATTTACTTATGTAATTAATGTAACAATTATAGATAAAAACCCTTCAATATATGTTTTAAAAATTTATTTTTAAAACTAACAATTTTGTAGAAAAAAATAAAATTTGGCAATAATTATAGATAAAACCCTATATTTTCATATAAAAGATAACACAGTAAGTTCTGGCGAAATTATTTTAAAAATAATTGTTTATGCTGCTAAACTATTTAAAAATTTTCAAACAACTCCTTAACGCCTTTCCCATAAATAAATTATACAGTTGAAGTTTGATGATTTGTTTTATTGATTATATTTGCAGGGTAATATTTCAGTGAATAATGACAAAAAAAGATAAAGAAATAAAATCAACCGGTTTTGCCCTCGGGAAAGAAAACTATAAATTGATAGCTATTGGCTTTGTTATTATAATCATTGGTTTCATTTTGATGGCAGGAGGAGGGAGTAACGACCCTAATGTGTTTAGTTATGATATTTTTAGTTTCAGGAGAATTACGTTAGCACCTATAGTCTTACTTTTTGGCTTTATTTTTGAAATATATGCCATAATGAAAAAACCCAAGGACAATAATTAACATATTCAATAATGGATGCAACTCAGGCGCTTATTCTTGGATTACTCCAGGGGATTACTGAATTTTTACCTGTAAGTTCGAGTGGACATCTCGAAATAGGCCATGCTATTTTGAACACTCAATCGGGCGAAAACTTATTGTTTGCCGTTATAGTTCATTTGTCAACTGTTTTAAGTACACTTGTCGTTTTCAGGAAAGATATTATTGTACTGTTAAAAGATTTGTTTGCTTTTCAGTGGAATGAATCGACTAAATACATTTCAAAACTTTTACTTTCGGCAGTGCCTGTTGCTTTTATGGGAATACTGTTCAAAGAACAAATAGAAATGCTTTTTAACGGAAATTTGATTTTTATAGGAAGCATGCTCATTATTACTGCCATAATGCTTACGCTTACAAGTATGGTTAAATACAGCGAAAATAAATTAACTTTTGCCAAAGCGTTTATAATTGGAATTGCCCAGGCAGTAGCTGTTTTACCCGGAATCTCACGAAGCGGCTCTACAATTGCAACAGGTTTACTTTTAAAAACCAATAAAGAAGATGTTACGCGCTTTTCGTTTATTATGGTGCTTATTCCTGTTCTTGGCGCATCTTTCATAGATATTATAGGAACCGATTTTAATTCTGTAAATACAATCGGAATTTTACCCCTGTTAGTAGGTTTTACGGCAGCATTCATATCAGGGTTGCTCGCATGTTCATGGATGATTAAAATCGTAAAAAAAGGGAAGCTAATTTATTTCGCGGTTTATTGCTTTATTATCGGTTTAATTGCTATATTCGCGGTCTGATTTTTTAAAACTTAAAAATTACTGTAAGGTATATTCTTACACATGGTCAACCTCAAAATTAAGTATGATTTTTTAGGCGGTGAAGTTTTATTGTTTGATAAAAACATTAATTGGACATCTTTCGATTTGGTACAAAAGGTGCGTAATGTGTTGTGCCGTAAAATGGGAATAAAAAAATTAAAAGTTGGCCATGCAGGTACTTTAGACCCGCTTGCCACAGGGCTTATGATACTCTGCACAGGCAGGGCAACCAAACGTATCGAAGAATTTCAGAATGGTACAAAAGAATATATTGCAACACTTAAAATAGGTGCGACTACGCCCTCATTCGATATGGAAACAGACGAAGATTCGGTGTTTGATTTTTCTCATGTAACCGAAAAAAAATTCGAAGACGCATGTCTTACGTTTATTGGTGAAACAAATCAGGTTCCACCGGTTTTCTCGGCCGTAAAAGTAAACGGTAAAAGAGCTTTCGATTATGCACGCGAAGGCAAAGATTTAAAACTTAAACCTAAAAAAATTATTATTGAAACAATTGAAACAACCGCTTTTGAACCGCCTTTTGTAAAAATAAAAATTGTATGCAGCAAAGGAACATATATTCGTGCTTTGGCACGCGACATAGGAAAAGAATTAAAATGCGGGGCATATTTATCGGAGTTAAGACGAACAAAAATCGGAGAATTTAATGTAGAAGACGCTGTTAATATTGATACGTTTATGAATAATATTGATGATTTTGAAATAAATTAATTCTTTCACCTGAAAAATTTCTAAAATCAAAAAAATACTGAAACGTATATAAAGCCCATTATATAACCTATTAAAATAAAATTTTAAAATTCAGAATATGAAACTATCGAAATTCAAATATGAATTAAATGAAAAGAAAATTGCACTGTACCCGGCAGAAAACAGAGATGAATCCAGGCTTATGGTACTAAACAGGGCAAACCAAACCATTGAACACCGTCTGTTTAAAGATATAATTGACTATTTCGATAATGAAGATGTTATGATTTTTAACGACACTAAGGTTTTCCCAGCCCGCCTTTACGGCAATAAAGAAAAAACAGGCGCCGAAATTGAAGTTTTTCTACTCCGCGAATTAAACCGCGAGCAACGCCTTTGGGATGTTTTGGTTGACCCTGCCAGGAAAATCAGAATCGGGAATAAACTTTACTTTGGCAACAACGACCTGCTTATTGCCGAAGTTATAGACAATACAACATCGAGAGGAAGAACACTGCGTTTCCTTTTCGACGGCCCTTACGATGAATTCAAAAAAACGCTTTACGAACTTGGCGAAACCCCCCTGCCGAAATTTATTAAACGCCCTGTACAACCCCAGGACAAAGATCGTTATCAGACCATTTTTGCCAAACACGAAGGAGCTGTTGCTGCGCCCACTGCAGGCCTGCACTTCAGTCGCGAATTGATGAAACGGCTCGAAATTAAAGGAATTGACTTTACGTACGTAACACTGCATGCAGGGCTCGGAAGTTTTATGAATGTAGATGTCGAAGATTTAACGAAACATAAAATGGATTCCGAACAAATATGGGTAAGAAACGAAGCCTGCGAAACAGTTAAAAAGGCAAAAGAAAACCGAAAAAACATTTGCGCCGTAGGAACTACGGTAATGAGAACACTTGAAAGCTCTGTTTCAACCCAGGGGCATCTGAAACCTTTCGAAGGCTGGACAAATAAATTTATTTACCCACCTTACGATTTCAGAGTTGCCAACCGTATGATTACCAATTTCCATCTGCCTTATTCAACACTGCTGATTATGGCAGTTGCCTTTGGCGGTTATAATCTGATTATGGAAGCCTATAATTCGGCATTAAAAGAAGATTACCGGCTTGGAACCTATGGCGACGCAATGTTTATTATTTAAACCCAAAGCATAAAAATACGCGGTATATTCCGGCAGGGGGCGTTATTTATTTCGTCCGCTGCCAATTGCCGGTGCAGAGAGGGGACAAAAAAATTAGCGCCGGCGCCGGCAACAATGTACCAGACACCAACGCTAAAAGAATATAATTTTAAATACACCGTAAAGGTACGGTAATTAATTGACAATTGACAATGAACAATTGTCAATTATATAGTTAATAATTGTTAACTGTCCGCTGTCAACTGCCCGCTGCCAATTGCCGGTGCAGAGAGGGGGCAAAAAAATTAGCGCCGGCGCCGGCAACAATGTACCGGACACCAACGCTAATAGTAAGAATTTTATTAATAGTTTTGAAAACACCGTAAAAGTATGTGTGTGTTTTATAATTTCCAAATTATTTGCCGATTATTTTTAATTGATATTTATGACTGATGATTTATAATTCATAACTCATAATTTATAATTCATAATTCATAACCGCCCATTACCCGATGTACGCTTCTGTAACCGGCGACCACGGGCCTGCCTCGCCGCGCGAGTTTTCGTAGCATGCCGAGTACCACACGGCTTTCCCGCGGTCGGCCTCGTCGAATATTAT
>JAITWJ010000077.1 GCA_031285325.1 Bacteroidales bacterium | reverse complement strand
TTATCATCTTTTACAAGCAACAAAACATCCTTTTTATGGAATATCCTTAACTGATGGAGTTCCTCCAAATATTTTTTCACCCCGCGTTTTATATTTCACGCAAAGATACACAAAAATATGTATTATCTAGAGCATATTAAAACAAATGTTTCAATTAAAATTAAGAGAAATACAGGAGCGCCCCCTCCTATCAATTAACAATGAACAATTCATAATTAATAATTCATAATTGAAAATCCCGGTTCAATACAATTACAAAAGCGCAAAACACAGCAACACAGCGCAACCCGTGCCAAAATTGAACACCCCTCGCCAACCCCCCATATCTTTGCCCACAGATAAGGTCAAGGCCATACCCGGTCAATACCAAGTCCAAGTGAAACATAAAAAATTGATAATTGATAATTCATAATTGAAAATCGTCAACTGTCAATTATCAATACTTTCAAGTATCTTTGTGCCGGTAATATAATCAAATCCTGAATGAATACGCCTGAAAATACAAAAAACGAAACGCTGGGTACAAATACCGGCGAAATAATTTTATATCAGCCGGACGACGCCATCCGGCTGGAAGTGCGTGTAGAGAATGAAACCGTATGGCTCACACAGTCGCAAATGGCAGAACTGTTTGGCAGAGACAGAACGGTTATCGGCAGGCACATACACAATATCTTCTCCGATGATGAACTTCAAGAAGATGAGGTATGTGCAAATTTTGCACATACCACTAAACACGGCGCTATAAAGGGAAAAACATAAACAACAGATATTCTGTCCTACAATCTTGATATGATAATTTCCGTAGGATACCGTGTCAAATCTAAGCAGGGAATACAATTTCGCCGTTGGGCTACCCGCATATTTAAAAGAATATCTTTTAAGAGGTTTTGTTATTGGCCACCGGATAGAACGGATCGAAAAACTTGCCATAGAAACTGGGCAGCGTGTAACTGAAAACGAGAAAGAACTGTCAGGTCCCTTAATCTACCGATAAAATCGGCTTCTGTAGGACTTATAGGACAAAACCTCTTTTTCTTTTACAAAAAAGCTCCTTATGATCCAGAATTAACAATGAGTGCAGGAACCTCATATCAGTCGGTTGATAATTTCAACCTTCCTTCTACAAGGACATACGGATTCAATATAAAAGTTAATTTTTAATAACTGAACTATTATGAAAAAAATTATAAGCATTATAACTTTAGCGCTATTAATAGGCGCTTGTACGGATAGGTTCGACAATCTTAATATGGATCCCTACTCCGTGTCGGATGCATCGTTAGCCCAGGACTTCAATTTTGGGTCAAGATTTGCTACACTGCTTAGAAATATAAACCCGTCAGGCGACAGGTATCAATATTCCATAGACTGGGGCGCCGACAATTTTGTGCGCCACACAGGCACTCCCTTGGATGAACAAGGCGGCAGAGATATAATGAGCTATTTCTTTGTTGAAGACTGGAATGATGTTATGTGGGATCATTATTATAACAATATGATGGCTCCAAGTCTCGTAGTTAAAAATTTAGCTGCTTCGCAAGAATTGTTTTTATTTGAAGCATGGGCAGATTTATTTCAGGTAATTGCCGTGTCAAGGCTTACCACTTATTATGGCCCCGTTATATATTCGGAATATGGACAGGATCTGAAAGTTTTTACCTACGATAGCGAACAGGATTTATATAACCGGCTTTTTGCAAAACTTGATACTATTCAGACTGTATTTAAAACTTTCTCGGAATATACGGATGGCAGGCAAGTACAGTTGGAAAAATTTGACGCTACATATAATGGCGACCTTACAAAATGGCTAAAATTTATTAATTCCATGAAACTTAGGCTTACTATGCGTATTGTTAAGGCCGCCCCTGCGCTTGCCCAAGAAAAATTTCAGGAAGCGCTAAAAGAGCCGATAATTTCTTCCATTCGCTTTATGGAGGTACGCACCCTGCATGGCAGATGAGTAATAGCTGGGGTGACTGCAGAATGGGATCCGGAATGGAAGAAGTATTGGTTGGATATAAAGATCCGAGAATCAAAGTATATTTCCAAGAGGCAACAGACCCTGCATTATGTGTCGATCATCCCGGGTGGAATTATAAAGGTATTGCCGGTGGAGCACATCTTGTGTCAAAACCGCCAAGGGTGCCTTTTTCCGCATTGGGCACAATTTTTCAAAACATTGGCAAGAGATATGTTTTGGATGCTGCAGAGGTAAATTTTTTACTTGCAGAAGCGGCATTGAGAGGATGGACGGTACCCAAGTCAGCTAAAGAATATTACGAAGACGGAGTAAAATTATCATGGGACCAATGGGGGGCAGAAGGTGATATTAATGCGTATCTCACTGACGATGTTAGTAAACCTGTTGATTACGTCGATCCTGTTGACGACAGAAACAGCTATAAGACACGTATGACTGCAACCATTAAGTGGAATGACGCTGCAACCAATCCCGAAGAGAATCTTGAAAAGATCATGGTACAGAAATGGATTGCCTCTTTCCAGAATTCTATTGAAACATGGAGCGACTTCAGAAGAACTGATTATCCCAAACTTTCTTATGTGGCTCATAACGAAAGTAACGCACTGTGGGGGATAATACCGGATGGTGAATTTATAAAAAGAGTTCCGTTTGTTGAAGCTGAAAGACTTAATAATGCTGAAGGGGTAAAAGCCGCGACAGAAAAACTTGGAGGTGGGAATTTAATTAGTACCCGCCTATGGATACATCCTGCAGCCCTAATTTTTAATTTTAATGATAAAAAGGGCTCATTAAGAGTCCTTTTTATCATGTTCCGAATTTTTACTAATTTTAACCATTAAAAAATATTATTTATAATTTACTTTGCAACTTTTATATAAATTTCAAAACTTAAATTACATTACAAGCATGAAAAAAAGGTATGATAAAAAAAGTGGCGTAGCCTGGTTTTATAATTTCAGAAACTGGCTAAAAACCAAAAAGCTACCAGACAGCGTGGTTTTAATAATCCTCGGAGTGGCTTCTACAGTATGGTTTTTGCTCCGGGTTATCCCAAAACCCTCAAGGGCATCTTATCCATGCGTGCAGGCTGTAGCTCCAATAATGTCGGGATTTGTTGTATATCTTCTTTCACTCAGCGGCATTACGCTTATTTTTAAACGGTTGAAAAACAAAAATATTTCACGTTTTTCGCTGGCAAATGCAGGCCTGGTGGTATTGTTGTTATTTTTTACTTTGGTAAATATAACAAGCGATACATCCGTAACTTCAGCCCAGGTTCTTGTAGGTCCTGAAGACGGCCCAAATCAACCTGTCGGCAAAGCCCGCGGAGCAAAACCCGGCGTTGTTGTATGGGCATGGAACCCGGATGCGACCAATGAAAACAGTAAAAATGTAGTTGAGAACGGCGACTGGTACTTTACTCCCAAAAATACCAATGGCGAGGTTGTAAATAAAATGGTTTCCGACATGGTAATAAAACTTGGAGGTTCGAAAAATCCATCAAAATCGTGGGATGCTATTTTTAAAGCATTTAACAGAACCAAGCTTGGTGAAAATAAGGGATATACCGATGATGAAAAGATTTTTATAAAAATCAATCAGGGAACATCAACATGGTCTATCACAAAAGAGGAGCAGGATAATGGCTACGAAGTTCCTTACGGGGTAAAGGAAGGTCAAAGGGCGAGATATGGTGGCCCTACCGAAACGGCACCTTATGTTGTTTTGGGATTACTCAGGCAACTTGTAAACGAAGCCGGGGTAAAACAGGCCAATATTTATATTGGCGACCCGATGAAACATATCTTCAAGCATAACTATGACGTATGGCATTCGGAATTTCCTGATATAAACTATCTTGGTATTTCCGACAAATTCGGCAGGTATGTGAGTAAACCTACAGAAAAAGAGATGCTTTTTTATTCTGATAAGAAACTTGCCGATAAACTGCATGACGTTACCGTATCGGCCAACTATATGATAAATGTTGCCAGCCTCAAGCCACATGGTTCTGCCGGAATAAGCATTGTGGCAAAAAATCATTTTGGTTCTCATGCCAGAAGAGGTGCAGGTCACCTTCACTATTCGCTAATAGCTCCGTTATGGGAAGAATCTCCAAGACAGGTAGGTAAACCTTCCAATGGAGGTTATAAGAAATACAGGGTTCTGGTTGATCTTTTGGGTAGCAAATATCTTGGTGGTAACACAATGCTTTGCGTTGTTGACGGATTATTTGGCGGCGGTGCCGACGAAACAAAAGGCCCGGTTAAGTATTTCATGCCGCCGTTTAACGGCGACTGGAGCAACTCAATATTTATGTCTCAGGATCAAGTTGCAATAGAATCGGTTTGCTATGACTTTTTGCGTAGCGAATGGAACGGAATAAACAAGCATGATGCTGCTAATAATGTATTTGAAGAAGGCCCCAATATGCGTGGAGTAGATGACCATCTGCATCAGGCTGCCGATCCTGAAAATTGGCCAGAAGGTATTATTTATGATCCGGACAATAGTGGTAATCCGCTAACCAGCCTTGGTGTTCACGAACACTGGAATAATGCAAACGACAAACAGTATTCCGGAAACATGGGCAGAAAAAACGGTATTACTTTAGTGTCTATACCAGAAAACCTTGTAAAGTCAGGAAAATAAAACTGAAAGGAGGTGCCTCAAAAGGGGTGCCTCCTTTTTTGTCATGCCGCCGTTTGTAAGCCTCTTTATCTAAGTCAGTGTTGAACTGAGAGTTGTGCTTGCTCTGTCCGGAGACAGCTTTGGGTTTTATATACCGTTTACTGCTGTGATAAATCCCCTGTTCTGAAGTTAAACGCTCCTGTACTTTTCGCTTATATTTATTGAGTTTGTAATTGATTTCTATTATTCTGTTTGAGGCATAATCCCTCAAGTGGACATCCTTGACAGTTTTGTGCTTGGTAGCGGGTAATGGTGGAGCTACATCCCACCCCCGATTTGTTTTTCTTTGTACTTATTGATTAGGCATCCCGAGGTGGCAAAAACACAAAAATCCATATGATTGCCGCGAGTGACAGGCTAGCTCTGGTATTCCAACTCTCTGCCGAACAATGTCATTATGCTCCATCATGGCCGATTGCTTTTGGAGGATTGCCGGCTGGATGGAATAGCAAAACAGGGTGGAGTATTTGTGGCTATGGACAGGGGCTACGAAGATGACACAACCGTAAGTCGATGTCTGACAAGAGCTTTATTTCTGTTGTGCATCCCGGGACAAACCGCATAAATCCCCCGGGAATATGACGAAGAAACGGAGTTGAGCGACTTTTTCGCCGCCTTAAACGATTCAGAAAGGTATGCACACACTATGACAAACTCAATGTTAGTTCATACGCATACTCACTTTAGAATTAATCGTCAATGCTCTTATTTCATTCGTAGTCCATTTTGCATGGGATAAAATCCATTCGATTTCTCGCAAATCAATTACTTTTGAGTATAAACAATGTAGGCGAAAAGTACAGCATTAATTTTTATTGGCCACTTATATCTGCAACTTCTCCATAGATTACATTTTCGGCAATTATTTTCCCCGAAATGAATTTACCCACATTCGATAGTAAGAAAAAATATGAGCCGTTATTATTCAGTTTTCGTTATGCATGAAAAGTCTGTTTCTTTTTCCATTTCGCGCATAAGCGCAACCATTTTTATTGCTGTAATGGCGGCTTCATCTCCTTTATTGCCATATCTCCCTCCCGACCTGTCCGTGGCTTGTTCCTGTGTGAGCGTGGTAAGTATTCCAAAAATGAAAGGGATGTTGTACTCAATGTTTAACTGTGTTATGCCTTGCGTTACGCCCTGGCAGATATAATTAAAATGAGGCGTTTCGCCCTGTATCACGCAACCAAGGCATATTACGGCTTCAACATCGGTATATTCTGCAATATACTGGGCTCCAAGCGTCAGTTCAAAACTGCCGGGGACATATTTTATTATTATATTGTCTTCCCTGGCTTTGAACCTTTCCAACGTTTTTACTGCTCCGGCTAATAATGCAGAAGTTACTTCGTTATTCCAACCTGAAACAATGATACCGAATTTCATATCGTAAGCCGATGGAACAAAATCGGCGTTGTATTCAGATAAATTTTTTGTGCTCATACTTGTGAAGACTGACAAAATCAACTTATAATTAATATAAATGTGCAGTTATGCACTAATTATTCATAAGGAGCTTAACTCTTGCAATATATTTTTCAATTGAGGCACCTTCTGTACTTGATGGGTATTCATTTTTAATACGTTCGTATAATTTAAGGGCATCGCTGTATTTCCCGGAAAGTTCATATATTTCACCAGCTTTCATTAGAAAAATGGGAGTGCTAAAAGAATTACCTCCAAAATTGGCTGCCTTAATATATTCGGCAACGCCTTTTTCCATGTCGCCAAGTTCAACATAAGCATCACCAGTGGCTCCAATTGCCAGTGAACCTATAATTTTGTCCTTTTTTGAATATTTGTCCAAAAACTCAATGGCTGACTGGTATTCACCAAGATTAAGGTAGCAAACACCCGCTCCGTAGTTTGCAAGGTTTCCGGTTTTTGTGAACCTGTAGCTTTTGGCAATATCAAGGAACCCAAGATAATTACCATCGCCGTTTAACGCCAGGTTAAGTGAGTCCATTTCAAGGTATTTTTCGGCCTGGTATATTTGCGACTGAGCTTCGTCGTTCCTTTTTGACATGAAGATTCGGCCAAGCCATATCATCGCTACAATGGCTACTATGATTCCAAGCCCCGTTAATAGGGCTTTATAATTTCCTTCCAGATACTGCTCTGTTCTTGAAAGGGTTTGTTCAACGTTTGATACTGTCTTTGGTGTTGATTCCTTGCTACGTTTTGTCATAAATTAGTGCTAAAAACACGGTTTAATTAAAAAATATTGACAAAAGTAGTTTTTTTCAGATAATTATTAAAATAAATATGTTTGACGATTATCATTGATTTGTATGGTTTTTTCTAATAATCATTTAATCAATTTTTTATCATATAACTTTAAGAAGCTGTTTTGAATTTATTTAATGAATATCCGTTATTAGGCCTAAGGAATTCCGTGATAAGCTTGGTGTTGTACGCCCTAATTGTGG
>JAITWJ010000030.1 GCA_031285325.1 Bacteroidales bacterium | reverse complement strand
CTCCTGTAAAATCTTCGAGTATAGGAAAAATGGCAGGCTATGAAGCTTTGGAAAGGAGAATGAAAAGAACAACAGAAAAGATAAAAAGCAGGAAATTAAATATCAGGCAATCTAAAGGTATAATTTCCAATGCCCTGAATAATTTTAAAAACAGGCGGCAATTCATTTCAATATTAAAAGATAACCGGATTGATGTTGTGTTTCGGGAGAATGAAGAAAAACGCATTTATGGCGTTACCTTTATTGATCATAACAATAGATCGGTATTTAATGGCTCAAGGCTGGGAAAAGAGTTTTCTGCCAACGCTTTTGATAAATTGTTCGGCCGGTCTTCGTTTCAATCTAACGATACAGAGATATCTGTTGTAAGTCCGGAAGTCCAAACAAGTCAGGGATACCCAATTTCCGTAGATGAAATATTCGGGACATTTTATCTTGATAATTCAGGATACGATGCGGAGGAAGAAAACTTCAGACGTTTATTGAGGCGTAGAAAAAGTAAGAAAAATAAACTATAGTTGAAAAAATTGAAAATGAAGAAGCCGAGGCTTGGACTACTTGTCCGAATAATTCAAAATCGATATTTCTACATTACTCCGGCCGGATAACAATCCGGTAACAGCTTTCTGTGTGGGCTGAGCCTGTATCTACGGCTGTTTTATGTGAATAAATCTTCCGAAGTCACTTGTGACTGTATATTTCCGGAATACATGTTCCGTTTTACGCCGAAGGTCGTAACCATTGTAATATGGACGGCTTTATTTGTTCCGGTTTCCCTCCGGAAAACCCCGGCTTTATTCCTGAGTTCCTCATCGTATTTTTTATCGATGACGAATTCGTCTTTGGAATATTTCATCTCACATATATTTATTACATTGTCATTACGGTCGATCAATAAATCTATCTGCGCACCTTTGTTTCCATCCTCTGTTTTTTTACTTTTCCATGATGCTACGCCGGATAATATCCCTGAGATCCCCAACTTGTTTTTTATTTGCCTTATGTGGGCAAGGCACACCTGTTCGAAGGCATATCCGCTCCATGCCCGGTGTTTTGAGTTATCTATCAGGTTGGACCAGTAATTCTCATCCGTTATTTTTTGATTCCGGATATAGTTAATATAAAATAAGGTATATGGATCGACAAGCTGGTACAGCTGGTATTTGCTTTTGGCGTCCATATCTTTATAAGAATCTATAAATCCGCACTGTTCAAGCTCTTCCAAAGTTTTGGTTAAACTTCCTCCGGTAGACAATCCGGCCTCCTTCGTTATTTCGGCTCTGGTTAAACCTTTTGTTTTTTTTGCCAGCGCTTCCACTACTTTTATGTGATTTTCATAATTTATGAATAAGGAAGCGTACAGGTTCCTGAATTCGTTTCTTAACGCTCCGTTTTTAGTGAAAAACAAAAAGTCAATATTCTGCGAAAGGCTCTTTCCCTTTTCCATCAGGCTAAGGTAGTACGGGATTCCGCCCATTATCATGTAATTCTCTATTATCTGGTACCGGCTCAAAATGATATTATTGCTATGGAAATAGTCTTCACACTCTTTTAATGTGAATGGCCCGATATACATTCTTTTTGTTACCCTGTTGTGCAGCCCTCCCCTTGAATTGATCAGTTTATTAATTATCCATGATGTGGCCGAACCGCAAACGATCAATAATATATCCGGCCTTGCATCCGCCCAACTGTTCCAAAAGTGCTCCAACGCATTTATAAAACGAGACTTGTGAGTATCCATCCATGGCATTTCATCAATGAAAACAACTTTTTTCCCCTTTTTTTTTGAATTTTCAAGGAGTTTAATCAGTTGCGCAAACGAATCAAACCATGTGGCCGACTGAGGGTAATAAGTTTCACCATACTGATTTAACGACCTGTTGAAGTTCAGCAGCTGTTCTTTCAGGTTTGAATTGGCGATAGCCGTTACATGGAATGCAAAATCATTTTTAAAATTCTCCTTTATTAAAAAAGTTTTACCAATCCTTCTGCGTCCGTATACAGCCACAAACTCCGGCCTGTCTGAAAGCGCGTATTCTTTTAATGCAGCCAGTTCCTGTACTCTCCCTACTATTTTCATAACCTGTCCTGTTTCTGTTACTATTACTGCAAATATATATGATTTGGCTGATAATTAAAAATATTATCAGCCAAATGTATGTATAAGTAGTGATATTTGGCTGGGAATAAATTATAGTTCCAGCTCGACACAAATGACAAACAGCGACAAACAGCGACAAAAGACGACAGTTTTCATGTGGTTTTAAATACTTGATTTTCATTTGCCTGAAAATAATCAATAATAAAAATTCAGGTTTATGGGAAATGAGGATGATTTAAGAGGGCTTGCCAGGGTAATGGAATTTATGCGCGCCCTCAGCATACTATTTGTGGTGATTCATATCTATTGGTTCTGTTACGAATGCATGCTGAAATGGAGTATCGATATCGGCGTTGTAGACCGTATCCTGTTGAATTTCCAGCGGACAGCCGGGTTATTCGGCAATATCCTTTGGACAAAATTATTCAGTATTGTTTTTCTGGGCTTGTCCTGTTTGGGTACTAAAGGTGTAAAGAATGAAAAAATAACATGGGATAAGATCTGTATATGTTT
>JAITWJ010000145.1 GCA_031285325.1 Bacteroidales bacterium | reverse complement strand
TGCGTTTTTACAGTAAAAATAGGGAAAATCAAAACACTGCAGATGTAAAATCAATTAACTTGATAACGGCAACAGCAGCATAGAAAAAAAGAAGGCATCCCTTTTGGGACACCTCCTTTTTTTGTTTTACTACAACAGACTGTATTTCTTGTATATGGTTTGTTGTTACACTAATAATTGTTTAATAGTAAAATTCCAATTTTATTCAGGTATAAATATTAAGGGTATTGTTACATTAGTATATTTTTGCCTTTAGTTATTAAAGATTCCATTCAACAGAAAAAACAAGCAGGAAATTGGAAAACGAAATAAATATCTCTAAATGGCTGCCTACTTCGGCAAAAGAAATTAAACAGTTAGGGTGGAAAGAATTGGATGTAATACTTTTTACCGGCGATGCTTATATTGATCATCCTTCATTTGGCGCTGCGGTAATTGGCCGGATACTCGAAGCCGAATGTTTGCGTGTAGCTATAATACCTCAACCAAACTGGAAAGACGATTTGCGCGATTTCAGGAAATTAGGAAAACCAAACTTGTTTTTTGCCGTTACTGCCGGTAATATGGACTCGATGGTAAATCATTATACAGCAGGGAAACGCAAACGAAGCAATGATGCTTACACACCCGGAGGCAGGCCGGGCTGCCGCCCTGATTATGCAACAATTGTTTATTCAAACATTCTGAAAACCCTTTTCCCTGATGTGCCAATTGTTATAGGCGGAATAGAGGCTTCGTTGCGCAGGGTTACGCACTACGATTACTGGTCTGACAAACTTATGCCTTCAATTCTTATTGATTCAAAAGCCGATATGCTTTTCTATGGCATGGGCGAAAAATCAATATCAGAATTTGTAAGGCTTGTAAAAAAAGGTGTACCTGTTTCAAAAATTACTACAATTCCACAAACTTCGTTTTTAGTTGACACAAGCCAGGATTATGCCACAAAAAAAGACTGGGACGAAAAAGAACTTGCCTCGCATGAAGAATGTATTGCCGACAGGAAAAAGTATGCACGAAATTTTATGTATATTGAAGAAGAATCGAATAAGCTGTATGCTAAAAAAATAGTACAGACGGCAGGTAATAAAAAAGTGGTTATAAACCCGCCATGGCCAACTTTATCAGAACGTGAAACAGACTATATGTATGATTTGCCATACACCCGGCTTCCACACATACGATACCAAAACAAAGCTCCCATTCCGGCTTACGAAATGATAAGGCATTCTATAAATATTCACCGCGGATGTTTTGGCGGATGCGCATTTTGCACTATTTCGGTACACCAGGGAAAATTTATTGCCAGCCGTTCTGAAAAATCGATATTGAAAGAAGTTGAACAAATAACAGGAATGCCGGATTTTAGAGGATATATATCCGATTTGGGCGGCCCGTCGGCCAATATGTACAAAATGAAGGGGATTAATGAAGAAATTTGTAAAAAATGTAAAAGCTTGTCGTGTATATTTCCGTCAATTTGTAAAAACATGGATATTAACCACGATCCAATAATTTCACTTTACAAAAAAGTGAGGGAAAATCCGAAAGTAAAAAAGGCTTTTATTGGAAGCGGAATCCGCTACGATATGATTCTGGAACCAACCGGAAACACCGAAAAGGATAAAACCAACAAACAATATTTACGTGAAATAATAAAACATCATGTTTCGGGAAGACTGAAAGTGGCGCCGGAACATTCGTCAGGCGAGGTGCTGAAACTTATGAGGAAACCTTCGTTCAAACTGTTTAAAAAACTGAACGAAGAATTCATAAAAATAAATAAGGAAGAAAACCTCAATCAACAGCTTATACCGTATTTCATTTCCGGTCATCCGGGAAGTAAGCCGGAAGATATGGCCGATTTGGCTATTAAAACCAAAAACATGAACTTCAGGCTTGAACAGGTTCAGGATTTTACCCCAACACCTATGACATTTGCCACCGCAGTTTATTATTCGGGGTACCACCCCTATACTATGGAGAAAATTTACACTGCGAAAAACAGGCATGAGAAAGAAGCCCAGCGTCAGTTTTTTTTCTGGTACAAAAACGAATTCAGAAATTCAATTAAAAATGAACTTGAGAAGAGAGGAAGAGGCGATCTTGTTAAGAAGTTATTCAACTAACATATAAATCAGTATAAATTCGGAACAAAATATTCTCACAGTTGATAAAAACAAATACGTTTTTATTACAAACTAACTTTTTAATTGTGCATTTATTATCCGGCAACACAAAAACGATGATTTCACCCCTTGCACAGCTTGTGCAACAACCAAATGACACGATTCACTGCTTGCACAGCTTGTGCAACGGCCAAACGACACGGATTACGACTTGCAGAGGTTCTGCAAACACCAAAATGAATATTTTACCTCTTGCAAGGCCGCACTCAGATTATTAAAACAAACGTTTTTTTAATGCGCAACGGGTTATTCATTGTTTATATATTCACTCGTAAACAGGAATTTCTATATAAAAAGTTGTACCTTCCCCTATAACTGTTTCAAACCTTATTTTACCGGAAAAGTTTTTAACAATGTTTTTTACAATTGTAAGGCCTAAGCCCATTCCGCTTTTTTTTGTGGTAAAATTGCCCGGACTGAAAAGTTTTTCGTGCAGTTCTTCAGGAATACCCGTCCCATTGTCGGTTATTGAAATAATTGCCATATTTTCGCGCCGGTTTAACGTAACGTCTATCTTTCCGTTTTGTCCTTCGGGGATTGCCTGAATTGCATTTTTCAATAAATTAATCAATGCTCTCGAAAACTGTTCCCTGTCGGCATTAACTTTAATGTTTTCAAATTGGTTTGAATAGAATTTTATATCGATATGCTCATGTGTTTCAAAAAGGGCAATAATGTTTTTCAACTGTTCAACCAGCAGGAATACCTGATTACGTGCAGTAGGAATATTGGCAAAGTTTGAAAATTCGGTAACTATATTCGACAGATTGTCGATTTGTTCTATCAAAATAGCCGAAACACGTTCAACATGCTTTTTAAAATCTTCGCCCTCGTTCTTCGCTCTTTTTAGATATTGAATGTTTAATTTCATTGGGGTTAGAGGGTTTTTAATTTCGTGTGCCACCTGTTTTGCCATTTCGCGCCAGGCTGATTCACGCTCCGAACGGGCTAATAATTCGGCGCTTGCCGACAGTTCATCCACTTTTTTGTTGTATTCTTTTACAAGATTGCCTATTTCGTCATTTCGTTTATATTGAATAGGTTCATTGCGTTGTCTTAACTGTATTTTTTGAATGTTTTCCTGCATTAGTACAAGAGGCCTGGTAATTTGGTTTGAAATAAACACAGCCACAACTATACTTGCCATAAACAAAAGCACATATAAATTTATGAATGCAACAATAAAAGTTGATATTTCCTGACTGTAGTTATCTTGCCGTATAAAATACGGAAGATTAATGAACCCGAGGTAATTGCCCCTGTAATTCACAATCGGCTGGTAGGCCGACAGGTATGAGAACTGTCCGATTGTTTCGGTTTGAAAGTAATTAAGTTGATAGTTTTCCGATATTTCGTAAAATGCACGGTCGTTTATACGTGAAGAAATCAAGCCTTGATCGAATATTTCGATGCGTGACGATGCAATAATTTTACCCCCTGTGTCGTAAATATTAATATCAGTACCAAAAATATTTGAAAGTTTTGGCAGTTCCATATTAAGCCATGTTTCGAGTTCGAACGAAATCTCGTCGGCTTCTGCGAGGCGCAAATCAATTTCTTTAGAAATTGATTTCATCTTTTCATTCAAATCATTAAGATGCTTGGTTCTGTATTTGTCCAGATTATAAAAAATGGTGATTACGGCAACTAATAACAGTGAAATAAATACGATGGAAATAATTGCTGTCTGTATTTTGAGTTTCAGATTAAAAATAATTTTGTTACTACGGGTTATTTTTTTTCCTGACAAAAAGAAAAACATTAAAAACATCATGTAAAAAACAAATAAATATGGCAATGAAATTAAATAATCGACAACAGTGAATAATTCACGCGAAACAATCACGTAGTTATTTTCGCGGGTATGGTAAATTAAGTGTTCCATTCCATCCCAGCGGCGTGTCGAAAATTCTTCATCGGAGAATAAATAAGAATCTACATAATAATTGTAATTGTAGTCGCCGTATTTATCAGTTAATTCTCCCGAATAATATTTTGCATAACTGAATTTTTTAAAAATGTCGGGTTTCATCATCGTTTTATCTATCAGTAATTCGGGAAACCCTATGTCTTCGAAAAGTAAATTGGAATTAAGTTCAATGAAAATCAAAGCGCCGTTAATATTTAATCTTCCGGTATATGAAATGCGGCCATTCATGTTGTCCATAAAATAGAAGTTTGTACCCGGAATGAGTGTTCCCTGCGATTCTATCATATCATCGAAAAATGTAAAACAGTGAACCATGCGGCCTTCGTTCATAATTTCGAGACTGTCGTCCATTGAGCAGTAATAACTGTTAAAAAGGTATCTTTGGTAATAGTTGTTGAAATATGTTTGCCGAAGATAATCATTCAACTTTTGAGGAGTATCCTCGTCAACTTCCATAATTATGTTATTGATAATTGAATCGGCCAGTATTCGTTTTTGTATTCCGGAAATAAAAACTTCTACCGCAGGGTCTCTTTCGGTTACAAGCATTACAGCTAACGATTCCTGCAATATTCTTTCTTTATTCGTGTTTGAGTGAAAGAAAACATATAGTGAATAAAGCGACACAACTGAAACAAAAATAATAATATAGCTGAGTTTAAATTTTTGAATATAATTTTTATTTAATACTACTGCTAAAAGCGAGGAAACCATAAAAAAAAATAAAACAGGAATATTCACTTTTTTTAGAATAACATACTGTAGTAACAACAGTAAAATGCAAACCGAAAGTATAATGCCGCACACAAACCGGAACCTGAAATATTTTCGGGCTTGCTCCCCAATTTTTATAGCGAAATATAAAATAGAAAACAGGAATAAACTAATAGAAAAAATTCCTAAGACACTTTGCTCTGTTATTTCCGTTATTTTATTTATAGAGAAAGATATTGTTGGACTTGAAATAAGTTCTTCTATGTAAAAATTTATCAGTAAATATGTGCTGCCGGCAACCAGAAACAAAAAATAGATAATCCAAATGTATGAGATTTTAGTTTTTTTATGAATTACATCGATGTTTAAACCGTAAGTAAAATTGTACATCCAAAATGATAAAAACAGTGAAAACAAGAAATAATCGCCTAAAGAAGGCAGCCAGTTACTGAGAGCAAAATCTTCGGGACTAAAAAATTGCAGTTCATAAAATACTTTCGGAATTTTAAATATAAGGTGAAACCAATAAACAGTAAACAAAATAACTGCCAAAGCAAATAGCTTAAAGAAAAACGGAGAATTATTCTCTAATAATTCTCTTCTGAAATAGAAAAGTAGAAATATTAACCCTAATAAATAGGTGATTCCTATGAAAAATAACTGAAAATTTGTGTGCAAAATCTGTCCGACAGATAAAATTGAAAACAGATATTTGTTTTGACTGTCATATACAGGATAAGTACCATCTTTGTTTTCTTCCAGAATATTGTAATTTACCGGTAATTTGTAATTTCTTGAAAATGCGTTTTTAAGAAATTTATTGGTATAACGGTAATTATTTTTAATAAGTTGTAATCCTATTATATCGTGTTTCCCTGCAGAAATGCTTTTTGCAAGATAATAACCGTTGGGCAATGTCAACAGTCCGTCTGTATTTGGTATTTGTATTAAATTGTCGTAAAATGCGATAGAACGGTCTGACCAGTATTCGAGTTCGCCATTCCGAAAAACAAGAAATCCTATTCCGTGTTTGTTGAATTTTAATTTTTCTTTATCGATGTAACTGTATAAATCACCAATATAATTGTCTGAAGAAACTATTGTAGATATTTTTTCTATATGCCGGGTTATGTTTTTTTCGTTATTTACCAATTGAACCTGAAAATTGTGTATTAAACGTTGCTCCGGATGTTTATGCAGCAGCCAGTTTTCAAATATTGCTGCTGTACTGAAAAGTAATACAGCAAATATCAGACAGGTATATTTATTTATTCTCAACAACATATTAATCGTGGTGATATGGCTCTCCTTTCAATATTGTAAGAGCTCTGTAAATTTGCTCAACACACAAAATTCGAGCCATTTGGTGCGAAAAAGTCATCTTCGACAAAGATATTTTTGAATTTGCCTTTTCATAAACTTCTGTTGAAAATCCGTATGGACCGCCTATTACAAAAATCAACTCTTTTAAGCCGCTCAACATCTTTTTTTCAATAAAAGAAGCAAACTCACGTGAAGTAAACATTTGGCCGCCTTCGTCGAATAAATGCAATTCCTTTCCGTTAAATTCCCTATTCAATATTAAACACCCTTCTTTTATTTTATGCATTTCCGAAGTTATGTTTTTTGAATTTTTAAGATCCGGAATAACTTCCAAATCAAATGAAACATAATGTTTAAGCCGTTTTATATATTCATCAACGGCGTCCTGCACATAACGTTTATCTGTTTTCCCTACAACCAATAAAATGACTTTCATTTGGTTAATTGAATAATTATTTTATAAATTTACACTAAAGTAAATTACTTTGCATAGTTTTTGTTCATAAAAAAACAATTAAATAATCGGAAAATGACATCAATAGAAAAAATAATATTTACTGTGGTTATGCTTTCAGTAATTCTGTTATCGGCAATTGTATCAAATTCACAAATTCCAAACGATATTGTTGTTGGTCTTGAAACAGGAAACGTAAAAATTCTTTCCAATTATTTTAGTCAGAATGTTAATCTGGTTGTTCTCGACAATAACAATGTGTACAGTAAAGCCCAAACTCAACAGATAGTAGGCGATTTTTTCAATAAATTTGTCCCCGACCCCGAAAAAAAATTTAATGTTATACATGAAAGCGGAAAAGATGTGGCAAAATCGGTAATAGGAACAATAGAAACCCAAAAAGGAGAGGTATTTAGGGTGTATTTCTTATTGAAACAAGACGATGGGAAAGAATATATTCATCAACTAAGATTTGATAAACAATGAAAAATTTATGCGGTTGGTATTCCTGAACTTTTCCCGATTTAAGATAATTGGAGAGAAAATAGTTGAAAAAGCCAAAAAAGTATCTTTCCCTTTTTTCGATGGGGTGCCTATCTACGATGTTGTGTTGTTTTTTTGGAGAAGTATAATTAACGGAGCTATTACAACACGGGCATCGGCAATTGCTTTTTCTTTTTTTGTAGCACTTTTCCCGTTTATCATTTTTCTATTTACCATAATTCCGTTCATCCCGATTGAAAATTTTCAGGCAGAGTTATTTTTGCTTGTTCAGCAGATTGTTCCTGAAAGTACTTTTCCTACAATTGAAGATACAGTAAGTACAATAATACAAAAGCAAAGAGGAGGTACACTTTCTATTGGATTTTTTATGTCCTTGATTTTTTCGACAAACGGACTTGTTGCCATGATGAATGCTTTCGATGCGACTATTTTCAGTATTAAACGAAGAACATGGTGGAGTCAGCGTTTAGCAGCAATAATGCTTCTTTTTATTCTGTCGGTATTGATTGCCATTGCTATTGGACTACTTACCGGTGGTCAGAAATTAATAAATTATTTAGATAATAATGATTTTTTACGAGATGCGTTTTATGTTTATTTTTTGATTTTTGTGAAATGGGTAATTACAATATCCCTTTTCTTTTTTGCCTATGCATTTTTATATTACATGGCGCCCGCAAAAAAAACCAAATGGCGTTTTATTTCTGCCGGAGGAACATTGGCAACTATTTTAAGTATATTTACTATAATTGGCTTTACATATTACATAAATAATTTTAGCCGTTATAACATAGTTTATGGCTCGCTTGGAACCTTATTGATTATACTTTTGTTAATTTATGTAATGTCGTTAATTTTGTTGATTGGTTTCGAATTAAATGCAAGTATTCATGAAGCACACAGCAAAAAAGCGGAATATTCAGGTTGATTATTTTTTCCCTTGGTTGAATAATAAGTCTTTTTCTTGTTGTGAAAGGTTTTCATATCCCGATTTTGAAATTTTATCGAGAATACGGTTTATTTCTTCCTGTTGCATATTTTTATAACGATTGTATTCGTGATCGTGACGCGGAGGCTGTTTGTAGGTTACTTTCATTTTCGGTTTTGGCTTAAACCAACCCGGAACACTGTTAATAAATTTTATCAATGCAAATCCTGTATCCTTGCCTTTACGCAGGCGGCTAATATAAAACCAACCCCAAAAAGCACCACCCAAATGAGCTATATTCCCCCCAGGATTAGTTGAAGAAATGCTTAACACCGAAAGCAAAACGTAAAAAATGGCTATATATTTCAATGCAAATTTTCCGATAAAGAACAGATGTATTTCACGGTCGGGATCGTAAACGGCTAATGCAACCAATATGGCATATACCGATGCCGAAGATCCTATTAATATTCCATCGACCGATGCAAATACAGGGAGAAAATTATATGCAATTACATACAGAGCCCCTCCCGAAATTCCACCCAAAAGATAAAGCCCCAACAATTTGTTGTTTTCAAAATGGTATAGCAGCATCTTGCCAAACCAGTACAATCCCAACAAATTAAAAATAATGTGAAATAAATTTTCGTGCAGGAACATGTAGGTAATAAAAGTGTAAGGATGGTATAAAAGCGCACTCAATTCCGATGGCAGAGCCAACAAGTTTGATAATGAAAACGGTTGATTGATCAACAGAGAGACCACTCCCAAAAGCTTAACAAGCAAAAAAACACCAAGGTTAATGTAAATAATTCTGGTTAAAACCGATCCCTCTCTGAATGATTTTTTTATTTCGCTTATTATATCCATATTCTAATAGAAATACCTTGAATTTCTGTTCCAGTACTTAATCATGAAAAAACCGAAAAGCATTCCGCCTAAATGGGCAAAGTGGGCAATATTACTGCCTGATTGAGAAAATCCAAGGTATAATTCAATCAATCCGTAACCTAATACAAAATATTTAGCCCTTATCGGAATTGGCGGAAACAGCAACATAAGCTGTGTGTTGGGAAATAACATTCCAAAAGCCAGCAAAATACCAAATACCGCACCTGAAGCGCCTACCGTGGGTATATCCATTTTCAGTTCGAGAATGCGCTGCATAAGGTTTAATCCTTCGTTGGCATACGTTGAATTTGTGGGATCGTTGTACCAGTTCATAATAAAATCGCGTACCTGTACCGATGCATTTGTGAGATTCTTGTTAACGAATTTTTCCAAAACATCGGGCGAGGGTGTATTCTGAAATGCGGTAATTGCATTTTGAATAGAAGATATTTCAAGATAATTTACAAAAGTGTGAATGGCAATTGCACCTATTCCGGTAACAAAATAGTAAAGAAGAAAACGTTTGGGGCCCCATATACTTTCGAGTACACGGCCAAACATGAACAATGCAAACATATTGAAAAATATGTGAGTTATGCCGCCGTGCATGAACATGTACGTTACTATTTGGTGTAGCATAAACTTTTCGGAACCGGGATAGTGCATGCCGAAATATGCAACAAGATTAATATCAATATTTTCTAAAACAAAGGTTGCCAGGAAAAACAGGATATTTATAATTATTAGGTTTTTAACAACCGGCGGAATCGAATTCAATACAGGTCTGTAATTCATAGTTTATTAATGAAAAACAATTAATCTACAACTTTTTTTAAAAAATAAATACAAAAAATAATTGCGTAATACGGTTATAATATTTTTTAATTCTTCATTCCTCAAAAAATCGCAGGAAAATTATTAAAATAAGATAATTGTACCAATGCTCCCGCATTGAGAATTTACAATTATAAAGTAAAATTTATAAAACAGCAAATATTAATCTGTTTTAACTGCCTGTTATGTTTGTAAAACACAAAAAGCCCTGCAAGTTTAACAGCTTGCAGGGCTTATATAAAAAGAGTTACAACAAATTACTTTCCAATTTATTGTAGCAAACAACTGTTCAAATAAAGGAACTTCTTTACTGCCCAAACTTATACACTAACCCTAAAACTAAATTGAGAGTGCCGTCATGTATTATGGATGACCTTCCTCCGTAGGTGGTTTCAAAATACATTTGCTGATACCGCAGTTCGGTATTTAACGCCAGTTTAGTTGACAATTTGAAATCAATACCTGCTCCTGCTAAAGGAGAAATATGATTAAACTTCTTGGTTGAGATGACACCATTAATATTAGTAGTAGCTATTTTCTTACTTTCTCTGCCAACTCCAACAAAAGGATAAAATACAACCATCTTGCTGCGATTGGGAAACAGTAAATGAACACTCATGTTTATATTATGTAAATTCTTATAGCCAATACCTCCTTTATTTTTTTGCCAATAATCGAATTCGGCTGCCAAACGAATACGGTTGCTTGCGTTGTATAAAAATTTAGCGCCAATACCCCCTCTGCCATATCCCTCTCCTTTCCCGGAACCAACAGTTAGATAACCACCCACAGCCACATCGCCCTTTTCCTGCGCTTTAGCCGCAATGTTAACTGTTATTATAAAAACTATAACAACCAATTTTAAAAAAATGTTTTTCATATCGAAACTAATTAACATTGTTTTTATAATTCTATTATATGGGAGCAGTTATATAAAAATCTGTTCTTCCATGTTGATAATTGTGTCCGCTCGGGAAACTATTATCAGTGAACCATCCATCATTGATTCCACCCCAACCCCAGTTCATACTAAAATTATAGGTATTACTGTTTGAAATTCCCGGGTCATAAGGTACATAACCGTAACTAAAGTAACTTCCATTATCATAATATTCAACAAAAAACTCAGAATAAGTATGCCAATGTTTTAACCCGTCGCAAACCCATGCATGGCCATCACCATGTGGAACACCAAGAGTACTTTGTGAAACTCCTACCATAGCAACAGGCTTGTTTGCATTAATGTTAGCTATTACCATATTGGGATTATTATGATTTTGCAATATATAACTGTATCCGAATACTGATAAAGCGTCCTTTATTTCATTATCATTTGCATCTGAATCACAATTAAAGCCCAAAGTCATATTCATATCAACCCTAAGTCGGGAAATAAGCGCTTGTGTACTGAGTGTTGCACTGCTATCAAGCATACCACTCCAATCTATTTGAACACCATTAAGAGTTAAGTTGGCAGGGCGCTCGTGATATCTCATAATCTGAGCTATTGCTATGGGAGCACATCCGGCACGACAATTATTACAAAGACCATTAAAGGGAGGTCTCTGATGCCATTTTGTTGTCAGTAAAGGCCCCGTTTGAGTATAGTTTGAGTTATAATTTTTAACACCAACTATTGTAAATTGCGGATCAGCGCCAATAGATATACATTCGTTTAATATGTTTTGATATGTATATTCATCAATATAAGATTCCGCGTCATTTAAATTCATATAGCTCCACTGGCCCGGGTATAGCTGATTTAATTGTGCTACTCTGTTATAGAAATCATTCCAGTTTCTGGTTTGCGGAACTGAAGGAACCTGAATTTTAGTTTCTTCGTATGCTAACCACTGCGTATTTATTTTAACTTTAACAGAATCGGCCAGGTCTTTACTAAGCCTCATAGCCTCTTTAGTTTCGGCCATCCATACAGAAACGCCCGATTCGGAAATGTTTTCCAAATTGAAAGAACCTTTGTCGGAATGTGCCAGAACAGGAAAATAATTACGTGTGGCGCTAACAATCGCCCAACCTCCTTCGGGGTAGTTTACAACATACATAGCCGGATTACCGCCGTTTTCTTCATCTTTTACCGCTTCAACCGAAACGTTTTCAAGCGCTCTTGTTTCGGCGCCGGATTCACTGCTCAAAAACTTGTCCGCTATTTCCAATGCCTGTTCCTGCGAAACAAAGGTTTCATCAACAGTATCAGCAATAATTTCCTGCTTAGAGGGCTGGCTCAATTCCTCCGATAGAGGTTCTTTTTCACTGCACGAAAAAAGAAAAAACGCTAAAAGTAACGATGATACAAATTTTAAATTAATGTTTCTCATAATTGTAATTTTATGTGATTTAAATATCACTCTAAAGTTAAAAACTATTTTAATACGTGATGCAAAAAAATGACAGTTTTTAAATCGTTTCTGATAAATAATTTATAAGAATCTGTTTTGAAGGAAGTATAACAATTCAGGTACAATATAAGAGCCTCTTAAAAAGGCAGTTAAAGCACCGTCAGCTGCGGCGTCTGAAACCAAATATTTGAATTGAGAAAACGATACGTACCGTTTGGGCAAAACGTATATACGCTTTACTCAAACGGTACGTATCGTTTTCTATACTGCTCCGGTACGATTGCATAATTCATTCCGGCGAAGTTGATTTTACGGCCGGTGCGGATTACGAATTAAACAATAAATTAAACCGGTTTGTAAAACTTCGAAATAATTAATTATGAAAACAACGGTATAATAATTGTTTGTGGTTTTTTAGTTCAAGGTAGATTGAATTTTAATTTTAGAAAGTTTTTTAGTAAAGTTAAATGTAAATTTTTTTATATAAAATGTACCGCAATATAATCGGATGGAACAGTGTGTTTTTTAATTAAGTATGAATACGTAAAAGAAATAAACAATTTAATGTTTATAAAATAGAATAAAGCCATACTGTGTAACCTGATGATTATTTATAATTTTAAAAAAATTAAAAAAACTGTATCGATTTTTATTATAAACGCTAAACTCATAACAGTTAAGATGATTTTTAACAAGTAAAAGAAATTAAAAACATGAAAACAATACGGATACTGTTACTTATTTCAGTTTCAATTATATCTTATTTTCAGTCGTTTGCACAACAAACAATATATTTCAGCGATGTTCAAGAAGATATAAAACTTGGAAAAGAATTGTTTGATTTCGGTAAATACAACGCAGCCTTCAGTCAGTTCGACAAAATTCAGCATAGAGTTGACGAAAAGTCTGAACTTTACTCCGAAGCTGAATATTACAAATCGGTTTCAGCATTGAAAGCAGGACACAGTTCGGGTATCGAACTGGTTGAAAATTTTACTGAAAAATATCCTGAAAGCCCTTATATTAATCGAGCATTTTTATGCATTGGTGATTACCAATTTGAAAAACAGCAATTTTCTGCTGCATTGCAAAATTTTTTAAACATAGACAGAACCGGCTTTTCTTTGGATGAACAAATAGAATTGCATTATAAATTAGGTTATTCTTACATGATGATGGATAACCTTGAACAGGCTGCTTCGGAATTTTACCTGATAATTGATGCGGAACATTTTTACAGCAAGCCTGCATCGTATTACTGGGCACATATTATGTATGCGAGCGAAAACTATGAGGCAGCGCTGAATGGTTTTTCAAAATTGAATGGCGATCCTGTTTATTCTCGGTTTATCCCAATTTATGTGAGCCACATTTACTACAAGCAGGGGCGTTATAATGAAGTCGTAAATTATACCGGAACCATAATTAATGAGGTTGAAGAAGAAAACCGTATGGAATTATCGAAAATACTTGGCGACTCGTATTTTCATATTAATAATTACAAAGAGGCAATTCCTTACCTTGAAATATATTTTAATTCGCCGGGCATGAAACCCCGCGAAGACAATTATATTTTGGGAGTTTCGTATTATAAAAATGGAAATCTTGAAAAAGCTGTACCGCTGTTAAAAAATTCTTCAAACGGCAACGACGAAATGGCACAGAATGCATATTATCATTTAGCCGACAGCTATATTAAACTTGGCGATAAGGAAAACGCAAAGGTCGCTTTTGGTGCGGCTTCTGAATTCAATTTTAATGAAAGAATTAAAGAAGACGCACTTTTTAGTTACGCCAAACTTACTTACGAACTTTCGTATTCGCCTTTTAACGAAACCATAAATGCATTCGACCGGTACATAAGTCTTTACCCAAATTCAGAAAGAAATACAGAAGCATACCGTTACCTTGTCGATGTTTATATGATTACCCGTAACTACAGTGATGCAATAAATTCAATTGAAAAGATTCAAAATAAAACTCCTGACATTTTACGAGCTTATCAGCGCGTTACTTTTTTTAGAGGGCTCGAATTGTTTAATAATCAATCCTACAGTCAGGCAATTAATTATTTCGACCTTTCTCTTGAAAACGGTAATTACGACCGTAACCTCAATGCTCGTGCCTTGTTTTGGAAGGCTGAAACCTTATACCGTACCGAAAATTTCAGAAATTCAATTACTGTTTACAATCAATTTCTAAATACAGCTGGCATTTACTCGATTGCCGAATATCAAAATGCTGATTACAACATAGCGTATGCACATTTTAAGCTTGAACAGTACGATCAGGCTGCCACACATTTCAGAAAATATATTAATGCCAATCAAGGGGTGAAAATGGCAAAATTAGCCGATGCTTATAATCGAGTAGGCGATTATTATTTTCTTAATAACAACTACAACAATGCAATCCAGAATTACAGTCAATCGTATAACATGAGATTGTTTGAACCCGACTATGCTCTTTTACAGATTGCATTTTGCCAGGGATTGGTGCGTAACCAGCAGGAAAAGATTAGCAGCCTTACCAATTTACTCGCAAACTTTCCTGAATCTGATTATTCAGATGATGCTTTGTATGAGTTGGGTCGTGCTTACGAACGGCTTGGACAAAACGATGAAGCTTTAAGGCAATACCAGCTTATAGCATCAGATTACAGTAATGGTAGTTTTTACAGTAAAGCGTTACTGCAAATGGGACTAATTAATTACAACAATGCTGACTATACAGAGGCGCTTTTGCATTACAAAGAAGTATTGGAAAAATATCAGGGAACAGAAGAAGCGCAAACAGCGTTGCTTGGTATCAGGAATTGTTATGTTGAAACAAACAATGTGGAAGAATACTTTTCTTATACTTCAAAATTAGGAAACGCAGTTAGTGTTACAACTTCGGAACAGGACGAACTAACATACCAGTCTACAGAACGTGCATACATGGCAGGAAATAGGGGAGTGGCCGACCAATTAAGACGGTACATCCAGCAATTTCCTGATGGTAAATATAAGCTAAATGCTCATTTTTACCTTGCTGAAATTCTTTACAGCGAAGAAAAATACAATGAAGCAAACGAACATTATACTGTTGTTGCCATACAGCCAAATAATAATTTCAGTGAAGAATCGCTTTCAAAAGCATCGGAATTAACTTTTAATGCAAAACAATATAACGAAGCGCTTGAAATGTTTAAGCGTCTTGAAACAATTGCCAACAGCAAATGGAACATACTTAAAGCCTATATTGGACAGATGCGTTGTTACAATCTTTTAAACCAGCCACAAAACGCGATAGTGGTAGCTGAAAAAATAAAAGAATATGATATTGCAAGCGAACAGCTTATTAACGAAGCGGATTATATAATCGGGAAATATTATTATCAGTCAGAAAATTTCACCCTGGCATTGGTAAGTCTAAAAGCCGTAGCTTCTGATACAAAAACAGAACAAGGTGCTGAGGCAAAATTTCTAATCTCGGAGATATATTACCGGCAGAAAAATTTGTCTGATGCGGAAAAAGAGATCATGGATTTCGTAAATAAGGGTACACCTTACACATACTGGTTAGGTAAAACTTTTGTTTTACTTTCAGATATTTATCTTCAAAACGGAAGAGATTTCGATGCAAAACATACTCTGAAAAGTTTGATTGAAAATTACAACAACGATATCGACGGTATTAAAAATGAAGCCATACATAAATTAAATGCCATTGAAACCGTTGAAAAAATTGAGCAGGAAAAAGCAATTCAAAACTCTCTTCAGCTAAAATAAATTAATTCAAAAAGTCAGAAACAAAATGGTAATAAAGAATAACATAAGTATTTTAACCATGTTTTTTATTGGTTTTTCATTTAATGTTGTGGCACAACGCGATACTTTAATAACACAGGAAGTGGAGGTTGTAAAAACATATAATCCAACTATTGCAAGTGCTGATAAAATTAATGATATGCCGGTAATAAATGAAGGAGAACAGCAAAAACCGACATTCAATTACAGTATTTACAGTCAGCCGGTTTATAGTAATTTATCGGTTAATGCCATAAAAGCAGCAACTCTCGACCTACAGCAGAGCACAAATAATGGTTTTGGACTTGTGCGGGCTGGTTTGGGAAATTATAGCCGCCCATACGGCGAATTATTCTTAAACAGCAGAAATACAAACAACACAATTTTCGTACTACACGGCAAACATATTTCATCGTCCGGAAAACTTAAACTTAAAGGCGGAGATAAGGTAAAAGCCCCGTTTTCCGAAAACGAAGCCAATATGTTTATCAAACACCTGTACCGGCAGTCGGTTCTTTCTGTTAACCTTAATTTGGAGCATAACAGTTTTAATTATTACGGATATCCGTTATACTCTATTCCTTCGGTACTAAAAGCTGAAAATCAGAAAATAAATTACTTTGGGAAAAAACAGGCTTTCACAAGAGGAGGTATCAATATCAGTCTTAAGAATGAAGATACAAATACAAATTTTGGTGATCCTTTATTTGATTTTGATTTTATTTACCGGTATTTTGGAACAAAAACAGGTCAGCGTGAACATTTTGGAGAATTTACTACCGATATTACCAAACCTCTTGACAAAGGTGTTTTGTTATTAAATTTAGGGGCTACCTATGTTTTAACCGATAAAATATATAACAGCGATTTACATGGAATTGGCCGCAGGCAACAAACCTGGCTTACAGTAAAGCCGGCATACTATGTTGGTAACGAAACAGCTAATATTAAAGTGGGTTTCAATGTTTGGTATGTAGCCGATAAAGACAAAAAAAACCAAATAAGAATTGCTCCTGATATAAGAGCTAATTTCGCTCCAGTGAAAGAAATAATAAATATTTATGTTGGTGTTGATGGAAAATACATAAACAATCATTATTCAAAAATTGCTTACGAAAATCCGTTTGTAAACCCTGAACACGATGTGATTAACACTTTCGAAAAACTGCATTTTTATGGAGGGTTTGACGGTAAATTATCAGCAAAAACCAACTTCAAAATATCAGCAGATTATTCTAAAATTACTGATAAGCCATTATTCTATCTTTTAAATCATAATTATTATTATACTGAGGCAGGATTAAGCCATAAAGTGTCAATTTTTGATAACGATTTTGAAGTTTTGTATGACGATATGGATGTACTGAAATTAAATGCTGAAATTTATCATGCAGCTTCAAGAAAGGTCGATTTGCTTATTTCGGGTAATTATTTCATTTATAAAATGAAAACACAGAAAAGTGCATGGAATCTCCCCGATTTGGAAGGGAAAATATCGCTTGGTTATAAAATTACTGAACAGTTAAGCGTTGCTGCCGATGTTTTTCTTATTGGAACACGAAAAGCCCTTGTTATTGAAGCATTAGACAATACAGAACAGTATGTATCCCTATTGAACTATAAATCGTATAATCTGAATACAGTTTTAGACATGAATATTAGTGCCGATTATAAAATAACCAAAAAAATTTCGGCATTTGTACAACTTAATAATTTGGGTTTCAGAAAATACGAACAATGGTTTGGTTACACTGTGCAAAGTTTCAACTTTTTGGGCGGCATAAGTTGTTCGTTTTAAAGAACTGGTATTTATTCCATAAATCGAGATTGGTATTATGACTATAGAAGAAAATTGTAAAAATTTCGAATAAAGTCTAAACTATCACGTAATACCCAAAAACCTACGAAATAATATGTGATATTCCTGTTTCTCCACAGACAATTCTGATTTTGCAAAAAAATGATGATAAATAGCTAACTGGTTAAATGGAATAACCCAGCCCAACAGAATGCCTTTAATTGTTAACGGTGCGCGTAAAGTTGGTAAAAGTTGCATTATCCAAAATTAGGCAGGCAGGAATTTGATATATATTATTTAAGACAGTTCATTTGTTGTCAGCGAACACAACGAATTGAGAAATTGCTGGTATTATTGATGTAGTTCAGCGTTACGTAGTCGGTAGTGGTAAAAAATAGATGGTACCCGTAATCTTGGTTGTACGGCGCAGACGACCAATAATAGCCGTTGACGTCCTTATTATAGACGATACCGTTATTGCTCCTTTGCCCCGTTGCTGGTAAAAAAATAGTATTATTATCACTGCCGAATCTGTACCCTTTCACATTATTTACGGTTGTCCGTTTGCTGCCGGTATCGGCGAGGCTTTGAAATTCCGCTCTTGTAGGTGTTCGCCATCCGTCAGGGCAGGCGGTCTGGGCTTCTTCAAAGCTGTAGTAATTACCGTAATCCGAAGGAACGGAAATGAATTCCCCTCGATTACCCACATTGCGTGTTGCCCACGTTATATCACCAATTACAACACCTGTATCGTAATACTTCGGATTGGGCGCTATAGTTACTGTTGCCACATTTGAACGCACCGGAACAGCTCCGCCAGTTGCGCTTACTTCTACAAAGTAGTAGTATGTTCCTGCCTCACTGTCGGTAGGAATAGTGTAACTTTGATCGGTTGCACCTTCAATGGCCGTACCTTCTGCATTGCTTGCCGAGTTGTTTCTGTACCACTGATACGCAAGCGTTGCGCCTTCTGTTACGCTTGCCGTAACGGTAAACTTCGTGTCCGCGGGTATGCTCCCTGCTGTAAGATTGGTCTCGGATGCTGGATGAGTGTCGATGGTGATAACCGTTGGCATAGCTACGGACAAGGGAAACGGCGAAGAGCTTATAAGTACAGGATCGTCATCATCGCCGGCATTGAGCACCAGGGTAACGATCTGTTCGTTGTTGGCCTCTGGGTCGTAACTGCCCTCCTTACACCTTATGGTGGCCACATACTCGCCCCTGCCTTTGGGCGAAGCCTCTATCTTCGTGATCTCGAAAGCTGAGGATGCCTGTACATATCCGGGTGCGCGCGTACCGATGCTGTTCAGATACCATTTGTCTATGCCGCCGTCGCCGGTGATAGGTATCCATGCGGTAGAAGGGTTGACAATGAAGAGTACCGTACCCGTTTCTCTCTCTCTAATAGACACTGCCTCGTATGTCAGTATCTCGAAACGAAATGCAGGCGAAGCTTTTTCGAAAGTGAATTTGGTGGCAGTATCCGGATTTTTGTCGGTAGCGTCGTTCATGGTGATGGTTACAGTACCGTCTTCATTATCAATGATAGAAAGTACCGGCCCGATAGCCGAAATGTCGAACTCGGTATCTATCCAGCCGGTTTCGGGATAATCTTCAGTAATATTGTACCAAATAGTCGTACCATCATCGTTAGTCTCTACCTTAATTTTCGGAGAGATGCCTTTCGGACCGGCGAGGTTTACGTTAGTGTCTTTCCATCCGTTACCGTAGTCAACCCAGATGGTGGTCGTACCGTTTGCATTTTGGCGTACATCGAGTACCGGTGTTGAGCTATCGATGGAGTCGCCGATTCCATCCTTACCATGAAGAATATCGATGTATGAAGTAGTGCCGCCCGTAAAAGAGATACGCCACCCGCTTTCTATGGCGGTTACGGAACTGATAAGGGCGCCCGCTTTTACCTGGGCATCGAATTGCTTAGTCGCGCTTTCAAGGCTGGCGATTTTTTCACGAATATCGCTGTCGTCATATTTGTTGCATCCGGTAAACATCATCGCAATTGCTGCGAACGAAATAAGTAAAAATCCGATTGTCTTCATTGTTTTAAGGGTTATGTGAACAAAAACAAGTTTGGAATACTTTTGTGCAGGCCGTGTCAAGACCTTTAACAGGTTCCATTTGTTGCAAAATTACAAATTGTATTTATACTAAAAAATAAGTGAACAAAATATAACACTTAAATATACTGCGAAACTGTTTTTAATTCCTTGAAATACAGAAAAACAGTTAACAATTAAAAGAAATTATCAATTGTCTATTATAATTATTAATTGCTGTGGATTGTTTCACCCTGCGGGGTTCACAAAGACGAAACAACAACTGTCCGTTGTCCATTATCCACTGTCAATTATCAATTATTAGCTTTTCGGTGTATTTTTTCATTTTGCGGAATGTTTTCACATCAACACCGGCGTCATCGGCCTCCTGCTTTTCTTTTTTACGGGCGGCTGCGGCGAGTCCTCGGCGTATCGACAGGGCGTTGCCTGTTGTGTCGATCCGTTCGTTCAGGCGGCTGATAAACTCTTGGTACAGTCCGGCCTCTCTGCCTCCCGAAAGCCTGTCGGTTACCGCCAGCGCCGAAACAGTAGCTGTCAGGGTGCGGTATGCCGCGTCAGTTTCCGTGCGCACGGTTTTCAGCACCAGCGGAGTGCGTACTGCGCCCTCGTCGGCACGCCTTGCTATAAGGGTTTCAACGGTTTGGTTAAGGCGGCCGAGCTCGTCTGTCCACACCGCAACGCCCAGCGTCTGGCAGCTGCCTGCATGGTTTGTGTTAAGCTCGTGCAGCAGGTTATGTACGGCTCCGGTTTTCTCTATGTTCGACTTTTTGACTACATTTCCGTAGGCGTTCAGCACAATTTCCACCTTCATGGCGGCCTCGCGCACCTGGTGGTTAAAGTGCATAAGGGCGCTGTTTACGGCGTTTACCATTCCGCGAAACATGGTGTTTCGGGCGCGGTCGGCCTTGTAGATTTCGGCGGTGAGCGCCGATTTCATTATCTTTCTGAACGCTTCGTGTTCGCGCCTGTGAGCGTTTGCAAGGGCAGCCACGGGCGTTTCTATATGGAGGGCTCCTGCGCCTGTTTTTTCGGCAAGCTCAAGCACAAACTGCATTAGCTGAAAGTGTTCGTCGTTGCGAAGGTCTCCGAGTTTAATGTTTTTGATCTTCATATCAAATAAATTTTAAAGTTAGTACATAGTGTTTTTTGTATTTTCCCTGTCGGGGGAAAGTGTCTTCACGTCCGAAAACATTGTTTCCCCACTTGAGGAAAGTACCTTCACGCCCAAAAACATTGTTTCCTCGATTGAGGAAAGTACATTCGCGCTCGAAAACATTGTTTCCTCGTATGAG
>JAITWJ010000080.1 GCA_031285325.1 Bacteroidales bacterium | reverse complement strand
GATTCCTTACAGCTGTTAACTGTTAAAAGCAACGCAAATAACATAATACACAGCACTGCTATTTTGATTATAATTTTGTACATTTTTATATATTTTTAAATTAGTGATATAAATTATTTTAAAAAAAACATTTTCAATACGTTTGGTATTGTGTTTATTTAGCTCCTGCCTTTTTCATCAGGAGCAAACCTCAATGCCGCTTCGTGGGAAATAAAGAGTGTTCGGTACATTATTCATAATTTAAAGTATTTAAAAATATTTAAGACAGAATAACGCGGTTAATCTATAAGTATTATTTGATATTGCAAACAAAATTTATGAAAATTATAAAAATTTATTTTTAAAACTTTCCCAATACCTGTTATTTTCTTAAAAGAAACCGGGGGTTGCGTTTTTTAATGTACAGTTTTAGAAAAAAATCAATACATGCGGTTAAAATTTTCCTTTATTAATGCTTTGGCCTCGTCAATTGAAATCTCCTTTTTAAGTTCCTGCTGTATTGATGTTACTCTGTGTGTTGTAAATCCACATGGATTTATGTAATTAAAATAACGCATGTTGGTGTTTATGTTAAGGGCAAAACCGTGCATTGTAACAAAGCGGCTTACACGCACGCCTATGGCGCAAATTTTCCGTGCTTGCATTTCGTTTTCGGCATCGAGCCAAACTCCGGCAGCTCCCTTTTTTTTAGTCCCTTTCAAACCATATTCCGCAATTGTTGAAATTATTGCGTCTTCCATCTTTTCGATGTATTCGCGTACGCCAATTTTATAAAACTCAAGGTCTATAACAGGGTAACCTACAATTTGTCCGGGGCCGTGATAGGTAATATCTCCACCGCGATTTATTTTGTAATACGAGGCTTCTATTTTACGTAAAAAATCGATATTTGTCAGCAGGTTTTTTTCGTTGCCGTTTTTGCCAAGGGTATAAACATGAGGGTGTTCTGTTAATAGAAAATAATTTTGAGAAACAGGCTTTGCCTCTGAACATTTCTTTTTAATAATATTTGCAAATAATTCTTCCTGAAAATCCCAGCATTCCTTGTAATCTTTCAGCCCCAAATCAATAAAGTTGAATTCTGCCATTTATAAAAATTTTCAGGCATTTGTGTGTTGTTCTGCTCTGTACGAACTGCGCACTAACGGTGAACTCTCAACAAATTTAAATCCTTTTTCCAACCCAATCAGGCGGTACTCCATAAATTTCTCCGGTTTTATGTATTCTGCAACAGGCATGTGTTTTACAGTTGCTGCAAGGTATTGTCCTATAGTTATTACTTTACAGCCAGCTCTAAGTAAATCGTCCATGGTTTGTAGAATTTCATGGTGTGTTTCGCCCAAGCCTAACATAATTCCGGATTTTGTAATGTTATGGCTGCATGATATATATTTTATTACATCCAGGCTCCGGCGGTAGTTTGTAGAAAGTCGTTCAACTGTTTCAATATTGTGTGAAATTACTTCGGGTTTTGTATCAATAATTTGCTGTATCAATTCAGTGTTTCCTCTAAAGTCGGGTATAAGCGCTTCTATTTTCGTTTCGGGATTTATCCGCTTTATCTCGCGGATGGTACATGCCCATATTTTGGCGCCCTGGTCATCTAAATCGTCGCGGCTTACCGAAGTTATAACACAATGTTTAAGCCCCATAATTTTAATAGATTCGGCAATTTTTTCAGGTTCTTCAAAGTCGGGTTGAAGTGGTTGTCCGCTTTTTACCGCACAGAATTTACATTGGCGGGTACAAATATCGCCCAATATCATAAATGTGGCAGTGCCACGATTCCAGCAATCGCCTATGTTGGGGCAGTTTCCGCTTTTACATATAGTGTGGAGCTTATGTTTTTCAACCAGGTTTTTCACCTTTGAATAATTCTTCCCTTTGGGCATTTCCATTTTCATCCATTGTGGAAGTCGCTGCCGGTTATTAAATTCATTCGTCATGTCGAATTTTCGGTATAATTACGTATTCAGGAAAAACATGTTGATGTTGATGATTTGTGAGAAAATATTATACGGGAAACATGTAATATCAAAAAAAATACGAAAATGGTTTTGTTTATACGAATGGACTTTTTACCTGAAAACACAAGAAGAAATAAATCGGGAAACTTTTTCCCTCAGGCATTTATCTGAATTTAATTCTTTTGAAACGCAAGCCTTTTATTAGCCACGCGGGCAGAGAGGCATTGGGGTTTCTTTTTGTCAAATCAATTTTAATTTTTTTAAATACCGGTACTTTGTGTGTTTCAACAAACTCAATCAGTGTTCCGTCAGGATCTTCCAGATATCCCCATTCGCCGTTAGCATCTCCCATGTCAAATGCTTCCGAGCTCCGTATGCGGAACGGAAAGCCTGCGTCAGCACATTTTTTCATAAGTTCTGAAATATTATGTACATCGAAACAAAGATGAATGAAGCCTATATCGCCCCAATAACGTCCTTCAAAAATCTTTTTGGGAATATAATTATCAAGCGACTGTATTAACTCAATCTGGCTGTTTCCAAACAATTTACTGAAACCGCCGCTTCTTTTTTTGCTATGAGTTAAAAGAACGCGGCGAAATTGTCCTTTCCCGTTGGGTAATGGCGCTAAATCATCAAAAAAACCGGTTTTATCGAAAACTATTTTATCGTATCCCAGTATGTCGGAATACAGTTTCTTTGAATTATCAATGTCTGACACGCCAATAACACAGCCAAAACTGCCTCCGGTATCAATACTTCTTTTCGAAAACCAGTCGAAAGACTCCTGTATTTGCAGAATATTACTCCAGGGGTCTTTTATGTAAAAACATTTTGTGCCGTCAGGACACGTTAAAATATCAGAAATTATTTCTACATGTTTTTCTTTTAATCGTTTGTAGCTGTTTTGAATATTTACAGACTTAACTTTTGAAACTAAAATGCCCAAATCGCCAAGATTTAAACTTTTTTCTGCGCAAGAAGGAGTTCTGTCTATATACTGCCAAAGTTCATAACCACTTCCGCCTTTTAAATTAACGGCCAAAATAGCCCTCTTTTCATGAGGCTTACCGCCCATATATGGAGCCATATATGTGGCAACATTGCCATCATCAAACACAGGCACATCCGTTCCAATATGCGATGCATACCATTTCAGCGCATACGAAACATCGTCAACCCCAATTCCAATTTGTTGTATCCCATAAATATATATATTCTCCATAACAGAAGTTATTTTTGGTAAAATTGCGAAGGTAATATTTTTTCTATTGTTACGATATGTATCCGTTAGTTAAATTGAAATTGAGCCAAATAGTTTTCATCAAAATATTATTACATTCTATATTGAAAATATAATATTTTTGGATGAATATGCAATATTATATATTGAATATATGAAATTCTTGATTGAATTTTGAATATTCTACATGGAATATACAATATTCTTGGATGCGTATGCGATATCTATGTAGAATGTACGATATTATTGGATGAATATGCTGTATTCTATATAGAATATACAATATTCTTGATTGAATTTAAATATTCTACATAGAATATATGATGTTATTGAATGAATATGCAATATTTTATATGGAATACACAATATTTTATATAAATAATGAGTTGTTTTTTATATAAAAATAGTTTCAGGAAAATAGGAGAGGGGTATGTAAACCCACTCAAACAGTTCTACACCGGAAGCGTATAAAACTTGAACAATTTACTAATAATTCACATTTTTATTTTGAAATAAACCATGATAGTAACTACTTTTACAGAATTAATTTTAATTGCTGCCGGAATTTCTGTCCGGCAGTTAAATACAACAGATTGCAGCCTTAATGAATAATAAACCGTTAAGAATTTTAGGCATAGACCCCGGTAATAATATTACCGGTTACGGGCTTGTTGAAATAATAAACAACAAACCGGTTATTGTTGACATGGGCAAAATTTCGCCTAAAAAAGGCATGGTTCATTACGAGCGTATAAAAGTACTGCACGAAGAAGCTTTAAAACTGATGGAAAAATACCATCCCGATGTAATGGCAATCGAAGCCCCTTTTTATGGGAAAGATATTCAGGCCATGCTGAAATTAGGACGGGCGCAGGGCGTAATTATGGTTGCCGCCTTAATTAACAACATACCCATATACGAATATGCCCCATTGCTGGTAAAACAATCTATAACCGGAATGGGGAGAGCCTCGAAAGAACAGGTGGCTTATTTTCTTCAAAAAGTTTATAATTTAACCCAGTTGCCCGAAACCATGGATATTACCGATGCTATTGCCGTTGCTATATGCCATTTTGCACAACAGTCGAAACCACGGCAAAAAAGCGAATTTAAAAATTGGGGCGATTTTGTTAGAAAAAATCCGGAAAGGATAAAGTAAAAATGTTCTGCAACTATGCATTAAAGTAGGTTTTACAGTCGCTCAAACACGTGAAAGTGTAAACGTAATTTTCTGCTGTGGAAAAATATTTGCCCGAACATGCTACACAATAAAAACGTATGTAGAACCAAATATTTATTGTAGTTTTTTTATTTATAAGTATTATTTTTTAAAACAAAAAGCCCTGAAAGCTATTTAAAACTTGCAGGGCTTGTAAAAAAGTTACAACAAAGTTATCTGTCTAATATTATAGTAAGCGGTTCACTATGCTGACCATCTACCGTAAGTTCTTTCCCTTCAAATTCCATACGATAGCAAACTGTATAAAGGGTTTCCTCTCCATTTTCATGTAGATATGGTTCCCACCAGGTAATAATATCATGCGCATCGTTATCGCCAAACAGATAAGGGAATGTGAGTCTGAATGTAATCTTTTTCGGGAATTTACCATCGTCATTTTTTTTACGGCTTTTAGTCGTAAATAATAAACAATCATCATAATCAGAATTTATTCCTATGTCTGATCCCCTGGAAATAAATAAATTTTCGTTATGTAACCCATTTGGCATATCATAATACAAAAAAATTACATCTTCAGAAATAATATCCAATGTATATGATTCATTTACTATCTCTTCTCTTAGATTTTCTAAAAAATTACTATCTGATGTATCTTGAAAATTAACAAGCAGCATATAATCGTAAAAAGGGTTAGAAGGGCCATCGTTGTCTATCTTTTTATCACAACTACTTGCTGTTAAAACTATTAATAACAAACATATAAATTTTAATACTTTCATAACTATTTTAAATTATGGGATTATGTACAAATTTTGTCTGTCTTGTGTATAGTTTCCTTCTGGGTTTGATATATTATTCGGAACAAACCATCCATCATGAATACCACCCCAACCCCAATTCATATGATAATAATCATAACGATTGACTACAACTCCGGGATACGCGGGGGAGTAAGAACTATAACTGCCGTATGAATTATTAACTGAAAATTCAACAAAATATTCATCTCTATCTTCCTCAATTCTTACCCCGTCGCAAACCCATGCATGTCCATATTGTGAACCTGCTTCTTTACCTCTCATATAAACAGGCCTGCCTTTGGGAGAAGCATTGATATGACTTTTTACAGTAGTAAGACTGGCAACACTGTGATTGGCCATGGTTACAGTTGTATATCTATATATGTTTTTTAAAGCGTTTCGTGCATCATCAATATTAGCACCACTGGTATTATAATTCATATAAACAGCGTCACTAACAGCCCTGAGCAATTCAGGGATACTACTGTAATGATGGAGTGTTAAGGACATATTAGTCCAATCGAATACATGGCTCCAGCCAGGTGTAGGATGGAAAAGGCTGGCATTAGGATGGTTTGAAGGAATAAAATTAGACTGTGGCTTTTGGTGATAATTCATTATCTGTCCCAATGCCACAGCTACGCATCCGACAAGCCTGTTACCTAAGTAGTAGCCAGGGCCATTAGGAGGGTACCACGCATTAAAAGCAAAATTACCTTTAACTCCTTGATCCCATTGTGTTGTAAGTAAAGGACCAGTTTGAGATGTGTAATTATGAAATACACTTTTAATGGCAACAATGGTATATTCGGTAGAAGCGCCTATTGAGTTAGCTTCATTAACCAAATTTTGCCACAAAGAGGAACCAAGATAATAGTACGCTTCATCTAAAGACATGTAATCGTACCACCCCTGCGAACCGTACTGGCTAGATAAATAATCTATCCTGTTCATCATCTCGTTATAACCTCTTGTCTGTGGCCCCGAAAGAGCTTTCTTCTGGGCTTCTTCGTAAGCCAGCCACTGTGTATTTATCTGAACTTTAACAGAATCGGCCAGTTTTTCACTCATCCTTACAGCATCTTTGGTTTCTGCCATCCATACCGAAACTCCCGACTGAGAAACATTTTCCAAATCAAAAAAACCTTTATCGGAATGCGCCAGAACAGGAAAATAATTACGTGTGGCGCTAACAATTGCCCAACCGCCTTCGGGGTAATTTATAACATACATGGCCGGATTACCGCCGTTTTTTTCATCTGTTACAGTTGCAACGGCTGCATTGGCCAGCGCCCTTGTTTCTAAGCCTGATTCACCGCTAAAAAACTTGCCAGCTATTTCTAATGCCTGTTCCGAAGAAACAAAGGTTTCGTCACCGTAATTTGCAGAAATCTCTTCCTGCACAGGATCAATATTCACATCTTCCGGAAGAAGATCTTTTTCACTGCACGAAAACAGAAAAACTGTAAAAAACAGTGAAACTATTGAAAAAATTTTTGGGTTTTTCATATTATAAAGCTTTAAAATTGTTATAAAATATGCATAAAAATTTAAAAACTATTTTTCAAAAAGGACATTTTCAATA
>JAITWJ010000029.1 GCA_031285325.1 Bacteroidales bacterium | reverse complement strand
GTCCAGGTATTTTTTATTCACGTGGTAATCATCAAAAGCGTAAAACCCGTTTTGTAACCCATAAACATTTACTCTATAAGAAATTTCACTGTCGTTTGCATATTGCTCATGCCGCTGCGTAATTCCGTTAATAACCGAATTAATACCCGGTGCAATACCTCCTGATACCAGAATCGCAACTCTTAAGTTTTCGTCTTCTCTCGGATAAAACAGTTTTTTTCTTGGCCCTGCTTCAGGGAAAGTAAGCTGATTTTTATAAATACAAGTTGATTCGGGATGAAAAGATGTGAGCGCTGCGGCAACAACTTTTGCGTCTTCATGCCTTGCCTCGCCTATTCCTTTTACAGTATTATTGTGATAATTTACAATGGAATTGGATATTTTTGTTACATGCGGCCAAACAGACGGAAGGCCGTAACGTAACTTTTTCCGCAAATCGGTTTTTATTTCTTTTGTTTCCTCTGTGTCTTCAGTTTCCGAAAAAAGGTTATCGCCAAACTGTAATAAGTTAATATAGTCTTTCAGTATGTTTTTTTCGTAGTAGAAGTAGTTTGATACTGCGGGTAAACCATCCTTAGCCTTCCATCTCAATCCTGCCTTTTCTACTATTTCTTTTGCAATATGGGATGCGTGTAAGTTTTTTTGACTGTCTATCTTCACGTGTTTGTAACCGATTAACAAAGAATGGTTACTCGGAAGCATATCAACATCTACCAAAACAGGAATGATTATTTTTTCACTGTTTTCACGCCTGTTGTTATTAATATGTATTACTGTACTTATTTCGCTGCTTTGCCATGAGGTTACATCTTTGCCGATAAAAGCTATAAAAACCTCAAATTCCACAATCTTTTTACCTACTTCTTCTGAAATAGATTTATATATTTCATTATTCCTGTAATCTTCATAATAATATACATCATCAAAATTTCTCATCAGATAATGAGAAACTCCAATAACTAATTCTGAATTAATTGTGTTGTAACATATAAAAGCTCGTTTCATACAGGTTTAAATAAGGTTGATAATCATAAAAAATATAAAAGGGACCATGAATAGCAGAGGCACAAATTTTTCAATTCCGGAAAGACGGCGATATTTCAGTTTCTTTTCTTTTAACAACTGCCATTCTCGTGAAAAACAGTTGAAAACCAGGTTTTGTTCCATTTCTGCAATAATGGTAAATCTTATTTTATTTAACTGCTTATATGAGTTTATTATAAGATACCATATTACGCACATAAGTATCCCGAAAATACAAATCATAAAAATAACCGACACATTATAATATGCCTCACTATGAAGCGAAGGATAAATAAAACCGGTTAATCCGACAAGGGTTGAAATAACAGACAGGAAAAACATATTGGCATGGCCTCTCCTTTGACTGATCCTGTCAGTCAATTCCACATACAATTTGTACAGGTCAAATAATTGCGAAGATGAATCTTGTCTTTCCATTATTTATATTTATTTCAATCATAAAAAATTATGAACAGAGCGGTAAATATAACAAAATTACTACATAGTTTCTGATACAATAGGAAAAGTCATCCATACGTAATTCTTATCTCTATCAATTTCATGAAATATTTTGTATCTTGTCGATGTTTATTAAAATAAATTCAGATTTATGGCATAAATAAACGGTTTATTCCTACATTTAGCCCACTAAAATTATAACAGTATATGGTAACAATTTCATTTAAAGAAATAATTGAACGCTTGAGAAATATTGATCTACCTGAATTTGATTTGGTTATTGGAATCGGCTCCGGAGGGATTCCTCCGGCTGCATTTGTGGCTTTTTATCTGAATACCGAATTGCAGGTTATATCAATGAATTATCGCGACGAAGAAAATAAACCACGTTACAATGAACCGGTTCTGCTTAAAAAGCCAGAATGGGAACTCGAAAAGAAACGAATATTGTTAGTTGATGATGTTTCTGTTTCTGGAAAAACATTAGATTCGGCGCTGAAAATTCTTGCAGGCTATAACGTTAAAACCCTTGTCATGAAAGGCAAAGCCGACTATTCTTTGTTTTCCGATATTAAGGATTGTGTTAAATGGCCATGGAAACTCTAAGAAATAAAAAAAGTATTGCTTTTATTTTTGATACGGAAACTGTTCTAAAATAATTATGGATAAATACCCGTCGAAATTACTGGAAAATGCTGTTAATGAATTTTCAAAACTTCCGGGAATTGGCCAGAGAAGTGCGCTGCGGCTGGTTTTACATCTGTTGCGTTGCGATATTAATGAAGTTAATTCTTTTGGGAACAGTATTATACAGTTACGTAACGAAATAAAACACTGTTGTATATGTAATAATATTTCTGATACCGAAACATGTTCTATATGCTCCAATACGGCAAGAAACACTTCGATAATATGTGTGGTTGAAAACATCCGCGATGTTATGTCAATTGAAAACACTCAGCAATTTAACGGATTATACCATGTTTTAGGTGGTATAATTTCGCCCATGGATGGTATTGGACCTTCCAATATTGAAATAGAGTCGCTTATAAAACGTGTGGAAACGGGCAATATAACTGAAGTAATTCTCGCACTTTCAACCACAATGGAAGGAGATACCACCAATTTTTATATTTATCGGAAACTTAAAAACAAGAATGTGAAAATTACCACTTTGGCACGCGGTATTTCAGTTGGTGACGATTTAGAATACACTGACGAGATTACACTTGGCCGGTCGTTGATAAATCGTGTGTTTTATGAAAATCAAATTAGACCGTAATACGATAAAATAGATTGTAAAGACGTTGACAGAAAAATGTAATGATTTCATACGGAAAAATAACATTACGCGCACTCGAACCTGACGATATTGATTTACTTTATAAATGGGAAAACGATATGGAAATATGGGATGTGAGCAATACAAAAACGCCGTTTTCGAAGTATATAATGAAGAAATATTTAGATGATTCGGCGAAAGACATTTATGAACTCAAACAGTTACGTCTAATAATTCAAAATGAAAATATAGTACCGGTTGGTGTTGTTGATTTATTCGATTTTGACCCCTACCATTCACGTGCCGGAGTTGGAATACTTATACATAACAAAGAACACAGAAACATGGGCTATGCTAACGACACTCTTAAAGCTCTGTCGGAATATGCATTAAATATATTAGGACTAAAGCAATTATATGCTAATATATCGGACGATAATACAGCAAGCATCAACCTTTTTGAAAAATCAGGATTTGAAAAAGCAGGCATAAAAAGATTTTGGCTTAAAACTGTAAATGGATGGAAAAATGAGATATTATATCAAAAAATACTGGCTTAATGCTATTAAAAAATACTTTTTATAAAGTCATGCTGTATAATTGTGTTTGCATATCGGTGTTGACATTATCAAATATATTTCTTGATAATATCATGTTTCGAATATTTTACTGCCTATCCTAACAATGGTACTTCCTTCGTTTAAGGCAACCTGAAAATCATTAGACATCCCCATCGAAATTTCACAAAAATGTTCTGAACTGTAAAAGTATTCGTTTTTAAGTGTATTAAAAATAGCTTTTAAAATTCTGAATTCCGAGATTATCTTTTCTGTATCTTCGGTGAATGTTGCCATTCCCATAACTCCTGAAATTTTAACATTTTGCATTAACACAAATTCTTCCGAATTCAATATTTGCCTGGCTTTTTCAAGTGAAAGGCCGAATTTTGTTTCTTCGTTTGCAATATAAAACTGTAAAAGGCATGAAATAACACGTTTGTTTTTTAAGCCTTCCCTGTTAATTTCTTTTAAAAGTTTTAACGAATCTATACTGTGAATTAAATGCACAAATGGTGCTATATATTTCACTTTATTTGTTTGCAGATGCCCTATAAAATGCCATTCAATGTCTTTTGGCAATTCTTCATGTTTTTTCACAAGTTCTTTCACCTTGTTTTCACCAAATATCTTACATCCAAAACTATATGCCCCTAAAATATCTTCGTTGGATCTGGTTTTTGAAACCGCAACCAACTTAACATTTTCTGGCAAATTGTTTTTTATGTCTTCAATATTTTGCCGAATATTCATTTTGGCTTATATTTTTACGAACCTCGTTTACCCTTGCAAAATTAACATTTAGTGTTCTTTATATGCTTCGATCAAAATCTCCAATATTTTTTTCCCGGCTGCAGCAACACTGGTTCCCGGGCCAAAAATTGCAACCGCACCAGCATTATACAAATACTTGTAGTCTTGTGCGGGTATAACGCCTCCGCATATTACCATAATATCATCTCTGCCAAGTTTTTTCAATTCTTCAATAACCGCAGGAACCAGTGTTTTGTGTCCGGCTGCCAGCGAAGAAACACCAATAACATGCACATCGTTTTCAACAGCTTGCTTGGCAGACTCTTCAGGAGTTTGAAACAATGGTCCCATATCAACGTCGAAACCAATGTCGGCATAACCGGTTGCAACTACTTTCGCACCGCGATCATGTCCGTCTTGTCCCATTTTTGCGATCATAATCCGTGGCTGGCGACCTTCCATTTCGGCAAATTTTCTCGCCAGTTCCTGAGCTTTTTTAAACTCGTTTCCTCCTTGTATTTCCGATTTATACACGCCTTCTATTGTTCTTATTGTTGCTTTATATCTACCAACTATTTTTTCGCATGCATCTGAAATTTCACCCAAAGATGCACGTTTTTGCGCAGCATTTATAGCCAATTCCAAAAGATTTTCTTTCCCTGTTTCTACAGCCCTGGTAATAGCAGCCAGTGATGCCTGAACTTCAGTTTCATTGCGTTCGTTACGTAGTTTCTTCAAGCGTTCAATCTGTGCCAAACGAACTGCTGTATTGTCAACTTCCAAAATGTCAATCGGGTCTTCCTTGTCAAGACGGTATTTATTCAATCCAACAATTGTTTGTGTACCGTTGTCGATTTTGCCTTGTGTGCGTGCAGCTGCTTCTTCGATACGCATTTTAGGGACACCGGTTTCAATTGCTTTAGCCATACCACCGAGCTTTTCAACTTCCTCGATTAGCTCCCATGCTTTATGCCCTAATTCATGTGTTAACGATTCAACATAATACGAACCTGCCCATGGATCAACCGAGCGGCATATTTCTGTTTCCTGTTGAATATAAATCTGGGTGTTTCGTGCAATACGTGCTGAAAAATCGGTTGGAAGTGCAATAGCTTCATCAAGTGCATTTGTGTGTAAACTTTGGGTATGTCCCAGTGCTGCTGCCATGGCCTCAATAGCTGTACGCCCCACGTTGTTGAAAGGATCTTGTTCGGTTAACGACCAGCCCGAAGTTTGTGAATGGGCACGCAATGCCATTGATTTCGGATTCTTAGGATTAAACTGTTTTACTAATTTGGACCAAATCATACGGGCTGCACGCATTTTGGCTATTTCCATGAAATGGTTCATTCCAACTGCCCAAAAAAACGACAAACGCGGTGCAAATGCGTCAATATCAAGACCGGCTTTAATGCCGGTACGCAGGTAATCTAATCCATCGGCCAGTGTGTATGCCATTTCAATATCGGCTGTAGCACCGGCTTCCTGCATGTGATAACCCGAAATGGATATTGAATTAAACTTGGGCATGTATTTCGATGTAAATTCAAAAATATCGGCTATAATTTTCATGGAAAAACCGGGTGGGTAAATGTACGTGTTACGCACCATAAATTCTTTCAGTATATCGTTCTGAATAGTTCCCGATAGCTGCTCCAGTGTTGCCCCCTGTTCTAATCCGGTAACAATGTAAAATGCCATAATTGGAAGTACAGCCCCATTCATTGTCATCGAAACCGACATTTTATCGAGTGGTATTTGGTCGAACAGGATTTTCATGTCTAAAATGGAGTCGATAGCAACACCGGCTTTACCAACATCGCCAATTACTCGCTGGTGATCGGAGTCGTAACCCCTGTGAGTGGCAAGATCGAAAGCCACTGACAAACCTTTTTGTCCGGCTGCCAGATTGCGGCGGTAAAATGCATTCGATTCTTCGGCAGTTGAGAAACCTGCATATTGGCGTATGGTCCAAGGTTGCATTACATACATAGAAGAATAAGGCCCACGAAGAAAAGGTTCTAAACCGGCGGCATAATTAAGGTGTTCCATTGCCTCTAAATCTTCTGCAGTATAAACAGATTTTACAGGAATCTGTTCAGGGGTTAACCAGTCTTTTTTTATGTTGTTTTTGTTAAGCCAGTCGTTAGTATTGGTTCGACATGTTGCTGTTTTTATGTTTATATTTTTGAAATCAGGTTTCATGTTACATATTTTTAAACATTAAATACGGGTAATTATATTTCGACTCCAAGTTTAGACTGATAACTTCTCAAGTCTTCCAAAATATTACTTCTAACGTGTATGAAATTATCAATTCCCTTACTTTCCAGTTCGGCTTTACAAGCAGGGTTTCCGGCAATAACCAAAATTTCATTGTCGAGCAGTTTAGCAATTTCCGGTGCAATTTCATATTCATCATCGGAGCTGCAAACTACAACAATATCGGCATTTTTAGCTTTTGCAGCCGCAACGCCTTCTTCTATGGTTGCGAATCCGTTGTTGTCTATTACTTCGAACCCTGCCACAGCAAAAAAGTTACAGCTAAACTGGGCGCGTGCTTTGCGCATTGCAAGGTTGCCTATAGTAAGCATAAAAGCCACAGGGCGCTTGTTTGTTCTTGAGTATATGTCGGTTTTGTAACGTAACGTTTCAAAAGCCTGTGCTCCGCGGTAAGGTTTTAAGGTTTTAACTTCGGCGCCTTCAATTGTCTTGTCAAGAGGTTCAAAAACGGAATCTTCCAATTCTTTATCAAGTTTTTCGGTGAAGTCTGGGAATTGGTTGGTGCCTAAAACAGTTTCACGCCGCAAAGCAATATTTTGACAGCGTTTGCCGGCTGTTGCCTGTATCTGTTCTTGAATAAATCCTTCTTTGAATGCTGCAATAAAACCACCTTTCTCCTGAACTTCGAGGAATAATTCCCAAGTCTGTTCTGCCAGCGAGTCGGTTAACGATTCTATGTAGTAAGAACCTGCCGATGGATCAACAATTTTATTCAGATGTACTTCTTCTTTAAGAAGTAATTGCTGGTTGCGTGCAATACGTTCCGAGAATCCGGTAGTATTTTCGTAAAAAGTATTGAATGGCAAAACTGTAATAGAATGTGTGCCGCCCAAAACGGCCGACATAGCTTCTGTTTGTGTACGAAGCATGTTTACGTACGGATCGTAAATAGTTTTATTGTGAATATTGGTTTCGCTGTGGACAATCATTTTGGCAGAGCAATTACATTCGGGGCTGTATGCTTCAACAATTTTTGCCCAAAGCAGGCGGGCTGCGCGCAGCTTGGCAATTTCCATAAAATAGTTGTTCCCGATACCAAGATTGAATTTTATGTTTTTGGCTACTTCGTCAACGCTCAAACCTGAACCGGTAAGCTGCGTTAAATATTCGGCTCCCTGTGCGAGGGAGAAAGCCAGTTCTTGAACAATAGACGAGCCGCTGTCGGCAAATATTTTTCCGTTTACGCCTATAACTCTGAAATTTTTCAGCATACGGGTTTTTTCAATAGCTGTTTTCAGGTTTTCAAAAGCGAGAGTTTCAAGTTTACCTTTCAGAACAAGCGAGGCAATTGGATCGATTGATGCCGATGCGGTAATTTTGTTGTTGTTGTTCAAATTTTTTCCGGCGGCAAATTCAGCAAATTCAACGGCGCAGTTACAGTTTTCGCAACTGCAAACGAAGTTAATTTCAACTGCTTCAATAGAAATGTCTTTCAGCAGTATTGCCAAATCGTTTTTCGATATTTTTGTACATTTATCGAACATGAATCCGATTGAATTAACTCCTTTATTTAAAATATCGAGCGCCTTTTTGTTTGCTGTTTCAAAATTGTTTACCGGAATGTTTTGTCTGATCAACCATTCGTTATTATTTTTATTGTTTCCGCGTACGAAAGGAAATTCGCCCGGCAGATTATCTAAATATTTTAAATTTTCGAGATTTTCCTGACGGTAGTACGGACGGACATTAAACCCTTCGTACGTTTTCCATATTAATGCTTTATCATAGTCGCGGCCTTTTAAATCGGCATTTATTTTTGCTTCCCATTCTTCGGTTGTAACTGACGCAAAACCGGCGAAAAGCTTTAATTCTTTTTCTTCCATATTGAAAAATTATTAAGAAATAAGTGCACAAATATACAATTATCAATTAATAATTAACAGTTTGACAATAATTATTGCTCAGGAGTAATTTTGGAAAACTCAAAAACATATAATACATTTACGGTTGTTTTTAAATGTAATAATGTATTGTTAGCGTTGGCGTCCGGTACAGCACATCCTGTTTGGCGTTGACGCTAATTTTTTAGCCCCTCCCCCGCCCACACAGGGAATTATCAATTAAAACTATATGGTTGAAAGCCGGAAATAACCCGGCCGGGCGGTAACACGTTTAGGAGGGTTGGCGTTGGCCATGCCGCGAAACAGTTCGTTGTTGCGCAGGCGCGATAAGTGTAACTGTTTAATTTTCATAATGATTGTATTATTGATTTATGAATTACATGAACCTGTCGCTCCGGAGCGAAAGTACGCCCGAGGGTTCGGACAAGGTGTCGCTCCGGAGCGAAAGTATAACCGAGGGCTCGGCGAGAGTGTCGCTCCGGAGCGAAAGTATAACCGAGGGCTCGGCGAGGGTGTCGCTCCAAAGCGAAAGTATGCCCGAGGGCTCGAACAGGGTGTCGCTCCGGAGCGAGAGGTTCCCCGAGGGGTCGGTGGGGGTAGCGCTCCGGAGCGACAGTGGTGCGTAAGTGTGTTGTGCGGTTATGCAGCCTGTTTCTGACGGTACCGGCTCCGGAGGTATGCGGCAACAGCGTCATAAATAAGGTTTCACGGTTCAGCATATATTGTTGTTTTCAGAAGTTCAGCATAAAAAACGCTCATGCAATACTGCCAACAGTTACGATTGCAGCAAACTGTTTTCAATAAAGAATGGTTAATTGAAATGGAGGGTGAACAAAAAAACCTGTCGAGTATCTGTTTTCCGGATTACCTGACAGGCTGAAAGATTGATTTTAATTTTTGTCGGTCTGTTGGGGCTCGAACCCAAGGCCCGCTGATTAAGAGTCAGCTGCTCTACCAACTGAGCTACAGACCGGATAACTCTGCAAAACTAACATATTTTTTTTGCCTGTAACAAAATTAAAGCTTTATTTTAACAGGTTTGCTCAATTCGCTTTCATTATTAAGCCTGTCTAAGGCAGAAACCCTCACTTCGTATTCTTTTCTTTTTTTGTTAAATCTTTCAAATTTGCATTCTGTATTGTTATTCTGCATTATGAAATAACCGAGATGTGGGTTCTCGCTGTTCTTTTCGTTCAGGTAAACTATGTAGCGGTATGGTTTATTCATTTCATTTACGGTTTTTTCGGCTTTCCATTTAATTTTAGTTCTCGATTTTTTAATTTTTGATACGGGGAGTGGGGGAATATTGTCGATCCACGGCATGGGCGGAACTAAAGCTGGGGTTTTGTAAAGGTTTTGTTTAAGGCTGTCTTGAAAACCCATAAGGTTTCTGAAGAAATGATTGCTGCTGTAAAAGGCCGACCCGTTAATTCCGTCAATGTTGCGCAGCATTTTAACTTGTTCGGGCAGTTCGCCCGGCTGCCTCCATTCTATTACAGTTGATGCGGTTTCGCTTTTATATACGGCGTGGCCAATATATACCGACCGTCCGAAAGCATTATCTTTCCACCAGTTTGCAAGTATTTCAAAATCGGCTTGCGGATGGCCAATCTGCCAGTAAATTTGCGGAAGACAGTAGTCAATCCAGCCGTTTTTTTGCCATTTAATAACATCGGCATACAAATGGTCGTAGTTGGTGGTGCCGGCTCGCGTGTCGGAACCCCGCGTATCGTCCGATTTATTTCGCCAAACACCAAACGGGCTGATGCCAAATTTTACCCATGGTTTTGTTGCCTTAATAGTATCGTTTAGCATTTTAATAACAATATCAACATTTTCGCGTCTCCATTCGGCTTTATTTTCAATAGAAAAATTTCGGTTATATTTAGTAAATGATATTGAATCGGGAAAATCTTCAGGCAGAGGATAAGGATAAAAATAGTCGTCGAAATGAATAGCATCCACATCGTAGCGCAAAACAATGTCTTTTACAACTTGGGTAATAAACTCCCTGCTTTGCGGTAATCCGGGATCGAAGTAAAGCAAGTTGCCGTACTTTACAAACATTTCGGGATTCTTAAATGCAATGTGGTTTCCGGCTAATGGCTGATTTATATTTTGCGCTGCCCTGAATGGATTAAGCCATGCATGCAGTTCCATACCGCGTTTATGGCATTCTTCAATCCAGAATTGCAGTGGGTCGTAAAAAGGTTCGGGCGCTTTACCGGGCGTACCGGTTAAATACCTCGACCATGGTTCCAGCAACGAAGCATAAAAAGCATCGGCTGCCGGGCGCACCTGAAAAATTATTGCATTCATGCCAAGCGCCTGGTGCATGTTCAGAATATCGATAGCTTCTTTTTTTTGCTGATCGGTTGAAAGCCCCGGTTTGGAAGGCCAGTCAATATTATTAACTGTGGCTACCCAAACTGCCCTGAATTCAAATTTTGGCGTTTGCCCTTGTACACAGGGTAGGTATATAAAAATGAAAACGGAAAATAATACTGCTATTTTTTGCATAATGAGCACAATGGAATTATTTTGAGCCGCAAATATGACGAAAAATGCATAAATCTCTTATCTTTTTATAAACTGATTTTTTATCAGGCTTATATTTTTTTATTTTGCAGTATGATTTTAGTTGTTGACAGTGGCTCGACCCAAACGGTTTGGTGTTTTATTTCAAACAGGAGTAAAACAAAAATTATTACTACCGGTGGAATAAATCCGTATTTCTGTACTTCAGAAGATATTCTAAAAAAACTGAATGTAGAATTAAAACCAGAGATTCCGGGTAAAGTTGAAAGAATTTTTTTCTACGGTGCAGGTATTATAAACGACAATGTTGGCAGAAACATTAAAAACGTACTGGCCGTTTTGTTTCCCGAATCAAATATTGAAACATACAGCGATTTACAGGGGGCTGCCCGGGCAACTTTACATAATAAAAGAGGTATTGCGTGTATTTTGGGTACCGGTTCAAATTCGTGTTTGTACGATGGTGATAAAATTCTGGAGCATGTTCGTCCGCTTGGTTTTGTTTTGGGCGATGAAGGCAGTGGCGCCGTGTTGGGGAAAAAATTGCTGGCTGATTATTTAAAGGCAATTATGCCGCAAAATATTGCAGATAGATTTAAAAGTGAATTCCCGTTTCAATATGCCGATTACCTTCAAAAAGTATATCGGCAAGAGCAGCCGAATAGGTTTTTGGCAACACTGGTTCCTTTTATTCATAAAAATTTAGATGACGAATATTGCAGAAAACTTTGTGAAGACTCATTTTCTGAATTTATAGAGCGAAATATTTTACAATACACAAACTGTTTTAACGAGCAAATATGTTTTGTTGGTTCGGTAGCTTTTTATTTTTCTGAAGTTCTATATAAGATATTTGAAAAAAAAGGATTGAACATAGGAATAATTTTAAAAGAACCTATGGAAGGACTTATTAAATATCATTTAAAAAAGTAGTGATGAAAACACTGATAAAAAATGGAATAATCGTAAATGAAGGAATTAAGTTCAGGGGTAGTGTTCTGGTTCAAGGTAATAAAATAAGTAAGATTTTTACTGATGTTGTTCCTTTGGATTTTGATTTGAGTGAAACAGAAATTATCGATGCAAACGGGCTCTTATTGATACCCGGAGTTATTGACGACCAAGTGCATTTTAGAGAACCTGGTTTTACACATAAAGGTGAAATATTTTCGGAGAGCCGTGCCGCCGTTGCAGGTGGTGTTACCACTTACATGGAAATGCCCAATACCAGTCCGCAAACAATAACACAGGAGTTGCTTGAACAAAAATATATGCGGGCTGCAAATGTTTCGTCAGCTAATTATTCGTTTTATATGGGCGCTACAAACAATAATCTTGAAGAAGTACTGAAAACCGATCCTTCAAAAGTATGTGGCATAAAAATATTTATGGGTTCGTCAACAGGCAATATGCTGGTCGATGATGAAAACATATTGTCTGAAATATTCAAACAATCATCCGTGCCAATTGCTGTGCATTGCGAAGATGAAGCAACCATTCAAAAAAATATTGAAATTGCACGCCGCGGTTATGGAGAAAATGTGCCTGTGTCGCTCCATGCACATATACGCAGCGATGAAGCTTGCTATATTTCTTCGCTGAAAGCCGTTAATATTGCTTCAAAATACAATACAAGGTTACATGTTTTACATCTTTCTTCAGAAAAAGAAATGAGCTTGTTTTCTCGTGGAAATGTAACAGATAAAAAGATTACGGCAGAAGTTTGCGTACACCATCTGTGGTTCGATGAACACGACTATACTAACTACGGGACACGAATTAAATGGAATCCGTCGATAAAAAGTTTGAGAGATAAGGAAGCGCTTTGGGAAGCGCTTTTGTCGGATAAAATTGATGTGATTGCCACCGACCATGCTCCACATACAATGGAAGAAAAAAATAACACTTATTTTAAAGTACCCTCAGGAGGGCCGCTTGTGCAACATTCGCTGGTTGCTATGCTCGAAATGAGCAAAAGAGGATTAATTACTATCGAAAAAGTTATTCAAAAAATGTGCCATGCCCCGGCCGATTTGTTTTGTATTGATCGCCGCGGTTACATTCGCGAAGGTTATTTTGCTGATTTGGTCTTGATCAATCCATGTAAGAATTGGGTTGTTTCTCCCGATAATATAATGTACAAATGTGGTTGGTCGCCATTCGAAGGAATTGAATTCAGCCATAAAATTGTAAAAACTTTTGTAAATGGAAATGTAGTCTTTGCTGATGGTAAAATTCAAAACGATAATACAGGGGAAAGACTCATCTTTTTAAATAAAACATAAAAATATTTAGACACATAAAATTGTTGTTTTTAATTTATTTACTGAATAATAATTAAATTTGTATGAAGCCACACTTTCCGTGAAAATCGCCTTTGGGTTGTATGGTTTATAATGAGAAACAAAATAGTATATAATATGGTTATTTGTAATTATTTATTGCAATTATAAATGGGTAAAATTTCACAACGTTTATGGTCGCCTTGGCGTGTTTTGCTTGCCGGATTAATAGTTACGGCTTTGACGATAAGTGCTGTATTGAGTTGGCATTACATTACCGGCGGGGCAATGGTTGGATGCGGTAGCGGGAGTTCGTGCAGCAATGTTCTTGGTAGCCGTTGGTCGGCGCTGGCTGGAGTATTTCCTGTAAGTGGCATGGCTTTGGGAGTGTATTCTGCCATGCTGGTTGTAGTATTTTTTATTGGAACCGACACTGAAAATTCAGTCAGGCGCTTAGCTTGGAGTGCAATTCTTGTGCTATCAGGCTCGGTTGTTGGCAGTGCTGTTTGGTTCACGGTTATTCAAAAACGGTTTATTGGCGAATTTTGTCCTTATTGTACAACAGCCCATGTTACAGGTATTTTTATATCAACATTGGTTATTTGGCGGGTTTTTCATGAATTTGAGAGCATTTCCGGTAAAATTAAGAGTAAGGTAATTGTCCGGAATTTACAAAAGCGAATCCTTGGTAATTTGCAAATAGTTACATTTGTTTTTTCAGGTTTGGTTTTAGCTGTTATTATGGCTGTTGTACAGGTTAATTTTATGCCTTTGTCGGTAAACCAGGATGGCGTATTATATGAGAATTATACAATTATCGATTATCAGGATGCACCTGTAATTGGTTCGCCAGATGCCCCTTACACAGTTATTCTGCTTTTTGATTATAATTGTCCTCACTGTCAAAAAATACATTTTATGCTTGAAGACGCAGTACGCCACTATGAAGGGAAATTAGCCTTTTTGTTGTGCCCTATACCATTGAACAGAGAATGTAATCAATACGTATTAGACGATGTTGAGGCATTCAGAAATTCATGTGATCTGGCTAAGATTAGCCTTTCTGTATGGTTTGCCAACAAAGAGGCTTTTGCCGAATTTGATAATTGGATGTTCTCATTTGAGTCGGGAAACACATGGCTTCCGCGTAACACTGAGGCAGCCCGTGCAAAAGCGATTGAATTGTTTGGGTATGATGTATTCTATAACACATTGGCAAGTCCACAGGTTGAACAATATCTTCAGAAAAGTATTCGTATTTATGGCCAAACAATACAGGGAGGCAGAGGCGGCATTCCTAAAATGATTTACGGTTCGCGCTGGATAACTCCTGAACCATACAATGCTGAAGAACTGGTTTCGATGATACAAAAAAATTTATTTGTGCCATTGCCCTAATTTTGAAAAATTTTTACTAATCCTGATTGAATTTAAATTTCATATCCTTATATTTGATTTTTGAATCTGAAAAACTAAATCAAAACTTAAAAAACATTGAAAATGAGAAGTAATTTTTTTGTTATCCTTGTAATGGCACTCGTGTTGCCAGTTGCTGTATTGTTTTCTATAGTTTCGTGTGTAGGAACTAAATCAGCAAGCACA
>JAITWJ010000021.1 GCA_031285325.1 Bacteroidales bacterium | reverse complement strand
TGTTAATTTCGGCAATAACCGAAGCTCTTTCTGCTCTTTCTTCCTGTTTGTTTTTTTCTGCAATTTGTTTTAGAATAGTTTTCATAAAAGTTTAGTTTGATTAAACGAAAAATAATTGCCCTACCTTTACAGTGTAAATACTGTTGAAATATTTCAGCATTAAGGTATGCCATAAATGTACGTATCTTTAATTTAAATTGCAACAGTTACTGCCAAAAATTTGTTTCAGGCAGAATATTTTTGATAAATACAGAGGAACAGTTGACAATGAGTTGCTTCGTTATTGCGGGGAGCCGCAGGCGACGCGGCAATCCAGAACGTGAAATACAGGACTGCTTTGCTTCGTTACTCGCAACTCCTCGCAGTAACGGTGGCGCTATATAACTGTCAACTGTCAATTATTATTATAAATGCTGTAACAGTGTCATTTTTTACACAATAAAGCCCTACTTCAGTTTTGAGGCGCTTTCTATATACATAGAAACCCCCGCACAGGGCTGCACAGCGCTTTCTATATGTATAGAACCCTCCGCGCAGGGTTGCATGGTACTTTCTATGTATATAGATACCATCTCGCAGGTATGCACAGCGCTTTCGCGAGGTTGCGATACCCTTGTGCAGGGCTGCACGGGAGTTAATACCGGTAAATTAGGAATGGTTTTTAATTCAGAATTTGATTAATAAAATATGAAATACTTTCTTCGATTGTTGATTTCACGTTCAGCGATTTCACAAATGCACTTCCAATAATTGCTCCGCCGGCATATTTGCAGGCGTTTGCAAACGCAGCGTGGTCTGATATGCCGAACCCTATCATGCGGGGGTTTTTAAGATTCATTTGCCTGATGTTTTCAAAATATTCTGTTTGAAAATCGTCTGCTTTTTTACCTGCTCCTGTTGTTGATGATGATGAAACCATGTAAATGAAACCTTTTGACGCCTCGTCTATCTGGCGGATTCTTGCTGCTGGAGTTTGAGGTGTTATAAGTAAGATGTTGTTCAGGTTGTTTTGAGTGAAAATTTCACTGTAATTTTCACTGAACTCGTTTAGGGGGAGGTCGGGCAAAATAGCGCCGTCTATACCGATGTTGTTACATGTTTTGCAAAATTTTTCAACTCCAAACTGTAATACGGGATTGAAATATCCCATCAAAATTAAAGGAATATTTACTGTTTTTCTTATTTCTTTTAATTGCTCGAAAAGCAGTTTTATGCTCATTCCGTTTTTTAAAGCAATTTCGCTGGTATGCTGAATTGTTGGCCCGTCGGCAATCGGGTCGGAAAATGGCATCCCGATTTCGATAAGATCGACTCCGTTTTTCTCGAGCGCCTGTATTATTTTTACCGTGTCGTTAAGGTTAGGAAAGCCTGCGGTAAAGTATATCGATAATATGTTTTCTTTTTTATCTTGAAATAGTTTGTTGATACGGTTCATAATTCAAAATTTTATTTCACTGTGTTTCCGGTAGAATACTTTTAGGAATGTTGTTTATTTAAAGATGCTTATTTTTTACCTTTCTCTGCTTAATGAAAGTGTTTTCTAATAAGCAAGCCAGTTCATATAGGTTGCCATGTCTTTGTTGCCACTGCCAGATAAGTTAACTATGTTAACATCGTCGGGATTCATTTTTATTTTATTTAAAGCTGCCAGTGCATGTGCCGATTCGAGCGCCGGAATAATTCCTTCTTTTTGTGTGAGCAGAAGAGCGGCCTGTAAAACTTCTTCGTCGGTTGCGGTAAGGTATTTTGCTCTTTCTGTTTTGAAGAGGTGTGCGTGCATGGGGCCAATTCCCGGATAATCGAGCCCGGCAGAAATAGAGTATGGTTCTGTAATTTGTCCGTCGTTGTTTTGCATAAGATATGTTTTGCTTGAATGTAGAACACCCGGAGTTCCAACGGTTAACGTGGCAGCGGTTTCGTGTGTGTCGACCCCTTTGCCGGCAGCTTCTACGCCTATAAGTTCCACACATTTGTTATCCAGAAAATGGTAGAATGCGCCTGCCGCATTGCTGCCGCCTCCTACGCAAGCTAATATACGCGCCGGATATTCGTTGCCTGTTTGTTCTTTTAGCTGGTTTTTTATTTCAGCGCTTATAACAGACTGAAAACGTGCAACCATGTCGGGGTAGGGGTGTGGCCCAACTACCGACCCGATTATGTAGTGCGTATCTTCCGGATTGTTTATCCAGTCGCGCATGGCTTCGTTGGTGGCGTCTTTTAATGTTTTATTTCCACTGTTTACAGGAATAACTTCGGCGCCAAGCATTTTCATTTTATTTACATTGGGCGCCTGTCGGGAAACATCAAGCGCTCCCATATAAACAATGCATTTTATTCCTTTCAGAGCGCAAACCGTGGCGGTAGCTACGCCGTGCTGGCCTGCGCCTGTTTCTGCAATAATACGGGTTTTCCCCAGTTTGTGAGCCAGAAGAATTTGTCCGATAGTATTATTTATTTTATGTGAGCCTGTATGGTTTAAATCTTCGCGTTTCAAATAAATTTTAGAACCGTAATGTTCCGAAATACGGCTCGCATAATAAAGAGGAGATGGCCGTCCAACGTAATTTTTCATTAAACAGTCGAATTCATTTTTGAATGTTTCCGATTCAATGATATCCAAATACTTAGTTTTTAACTCATTTATATTGGTGAACATCATTTCAGGAATCCATGCCCCGCCAAATTCACCGTAATACCCTTTTTCGTTAATATTATAATTCATTTCTTAAATTTTAATTGTTTACATGTTTTCATTGTTGAAAATATTTAACCACAAATATTAACAGAGAATTACACACAGTTAATGTTAGATTTTATTTTCGTAATGAACATTTCTAAATTACCGATGTTTTTTAATCCGGGTTTATCCTCGAAACCGCTGTTTAAATCGACTCCGGCAAATTTCGGATGAATTATTCCTTTAATTTCTTCTGCGTCTTCGGGTTTAATTCCCCCGCTTAAAATAAACGGTGTATTCCCTTCGTATCTGTTCAATATTTTCCAGTTGAATTTTTGTCCCGAACCACCGGGCAAATCAGTCTTTGTGTCGAAAAGAAAAAAATCTGCAGCTTGTTCGTAAACTTTTGTATTATCGAATTGGAAATTTTCGTCCAAACTGAATGTTTTTATTATTCTTAATCCCTGATTTTTTAACAGGTTACATGTTTTTGGATTTTCATTACCGTGAAGTTGAATCCAATTAAGTTTCATGTTTTTTGCCAGCGCCATAATTTCAAATGCATTCTCGTTAACAAAAACACCAACCTTGGGTTTTCCGGAGTTGAAAAGTCCTGTTTGTGTATTTTCACCAACATACCTTTTTGAAAGTGGATAAAAAATGAACCCCAGTAAATCGACAGGAAACTTTTCTACCTGCTCTCTGTTTGCAGTGAATTTCATGCCGCATACTTTTATTATGAATGTTTTTTGCATAATAAAATTTTAATCATATTTGTTTCAGTTCATCAATAAATTCACGGCAGGCTTTCCCTGGATTATCGGTTTTCATAAACGTTTCGCCAATTAAAAAACCAACGAAACCTTGTTTACGCAGGTAATTAATTTCGTTAGCTCCGGTTAACCCGCTTTCGGATATTTTTATAAACTTTTCCGGAATGAGTTTGCCTAAACGTACAGAGGTTTCAATATTCACTTCAAAAGTTTTCAAATTGCGGTTGTTAACACCAACAATATCGACAGAGTCATTTATTTTATCCAATTCTTCCTCATTGTGAATTTCCATCAAAACTTCCATGCCAAGACTTTTTGCCTGCTGTGCAAGTAGCTCTGCCTGTTTTTTTTCGAGGCAAGCGGCAATCAGTAATATTACATCGGCTCCATACGCTTTTGCTTCAACCAATTGATAGGAATCGATCATAAAATCTTTGCGAAGAATCGGAATTTCCGGATTAGCCTCCCGTGCTTTTACCAGATTGGCTTGCGAGCCGCCAAAAAATTTCGGCTCAGTTAAAATCGACAAACAAGCTGCGCCGGCTTCCGTGTAGCCTTTTGTAACTTCTTCTATTTTTGCATCGACATTAATAACACCTTTTGAAGGAGATTTCTGTTTAAATTCAGCAATAACTCCTGATGAATCTTTTTTCAGCAAATTGTTTTTCAAAGAAATACATTCTCTGTTAAACTCGGGAATATATTTCAACGTTTCTATTTGAACAACTGATTTCTGATAAGCAATTTCTACTTTTTTTGCTTCGATAATTTTGTCGAGAATATTCATTTTTGTGTTTTCTTTTTTACTTCCTCAAAACTAATATTTCTATTATTCATTTTGTTACAGAAAGTATTTTTATATACTTTTACAGCCCGAAAATTATGATGGTCTCATAGTTCAACGGATAGAACGACAGTTTCCTAAACTGTAAATCTGGGTTCGATTCCCGGTGGGACTACAAAAAGTCTGATGTCATATTGATTATTGGGCTTTTTTATTTTTAAAAATATGTCTGTTTATTTGAATACATAGGCAATAATAAAGTTAACAGTTGTTATATCAAATCAAAATTGAATTAAACAGTTTCTTTTTTGGGAAAAAGATATTTAATTTGAACTTTTATTCAACCAATTACATTTTATATGGGTTTTTAGCTAATGAAAAATACATACACTGATTTGATTGAGCAGTCATATTACTTTCCACAGGAAGGTTTCGACTTGCAAGATGGGTATTTGACATTTAACGGCGTTTCGCTTAAGTATCTAATCCAAAAATATGGTACCCCTTTTCGGCTTATTTATTTGCCGCGAATTGGCGATCAGATAAAAAAGGCCAGAAATCTGTTCAGGAGGGCAATAAAAGCCGAAAATTACCAGGGAACCTATAATTATTGCTACTGTACAAAAACCTGTCACTTTCATCATGTAATTAGTAAAGTACTGCAATACGATGTTAATTTGGAAACTTCGTCATCATTCGACATCGATCTTATTCTGAACCTGTTTAACAAAGGCGAGCTCGACAGTTCGGTAAAACTTGTACATAACGGCTATAAAACCGATGAATACATAAAAAAAATCATCTCACTGCAAGAACTCGGATTTACTGATTCAACCATTGTTTTAGACAATAAAAACGAGTTAAAAAAAATCGTAGCTCTTGCAGGAAATAAAAAAATAAAAATAGGAATACGCAAAGCCATAGACGAAGAGCCACAGAGTAGTTACTACACTTCACGGCTTGGAATTAGGGCGTCTGAAATTATGGATTTTTACCGCAGCCACATAAAAGATAAACCGAACTTAGAACTTACAATGCTCCATTTTTTTGTTGACTCTGGTATTAAAGACACCTTGTATTATTGGGGCGAATTTCAAAAATCGATGAAAACATACATCGAACTTAAAAAAGAATGCCCCTCGCTTTGCGACCTGAATTTGGGTGGTGGGTTTCCGATACGCAACCATCTTGGTTTTGAATATGATTACGAGTATATCATACGCGAGATAGTGAAAAACATTAAGGAAATGTGTAACGCCGAAGGTATTAGAGAACCTGATATATATACTGAATTTGGGAAATATACTGTGGGAGAAAGTGGCGCCACCATTTTTTCGGTACTTGAGCAAAAACAACAAAACGATACCGAACTTTGGTATATTATTGATAACAGTTTAATGAACACTATTCCTGATGCGTGGTCAATTTTCGAGAAGTTTATCTTGTTGCCGGTGAACAAATGGGATAACGAGTACACCCGTGTAAATATTGGCGGAATAAGTTGCGACCATTCCGACTATTACAACTCTGAAGACTTGAATCAGCAGATAATGCTGCCACACTACAGTGGAAGAGAAAAGGAACCTTTATACCTGGGGTTTTTCCATACAGGCGCTTACCAGGATTCCATCAGCGGATACGGAGGAATCAAACACTGCCTGATTCCGTCGCCAAAGCATGTAATAATAGATCGCGATGAAACAGGTAACTTTGTTGATTATGTATATCGTACCGAACAAACAGTGGAAGATATGTTTAATATTCTTGGCTATAAATCATGACCCCGGCTGTATTTTAATACACAATAAGTTTAAAAATGATTTTTTTTGTAAACCGGTAATCGAATACTTTTCAATTTAATAAAATTTATATTAATTGATTGAATTTTTATATCTATGAAAACATTCATAAATCCTGATGCAAATGAATGGCCTGAAATATTGCGCCGTCCGCTTTTCGATGTTTCGGAATTGTATCCAACAGTTACATCAATACTCGACGATATAAAAAAGCATGGCGATACGGCGCTCCGCAAATATACTCTAAGATTTGACAGTGTTGATATTCATGATTTTACAGTTTCTGAAGACGAAATTAATAAAGCAGAAGATATGGTTGCCGCCGATCTTAAGAAAGCCATTGTTTTAGCTTCTGAGAACATTGAAAAATTTCATTCCAAACAAAAGCCGGAACCGAAAAAACTGGAAACAATGCCAGGTGTTGTATGCTGGCAAAAAGCTGTTCCAATTGAAAAAGTAGGTTTGTACGTACCGGGTGGTACAGCGCCTTTATTTTCTACGGTTTTAATGCTGGCTATTCCGGCGCAAATTGCCGGATGCGGCAAAATTGTTTTGTGTTCGCCGCCAAATATAGAAGGTAAAATTCATCCGGCTATTTTATATGCCGCCAAAATTGCGGGTGTTACAGAAATCTACAAACTGGGCGGTGTTCAGGCAATTGGGGCAATGGCTTTTGGTAGTGAAACCATTCCTAAAACGCACAAAATTTTTGGCCCGGGCAATCAGTATGTTATGGCAGCAAAACAATTGGTAAGTATGAACGATGTTTCCATCGATATGCCGGCCGGCCCTTCAGAAGTGCTGGTTATTGCCGATGAAACCTCGAACCCTGCATTTGTTGCTTCCGATTTGCTGTCGCAGGCCGAACATGGTGCCGATAGCCAGGTAGTTTTAGTTGCCGGTTCGGAAAAAACGGTAAGTGAAATTAATTATGAAATTCAGATTCAAATTGAAAAACTTTCAAGAAAAGCCATTGCTGAAAAAGCGCTTGCTCACAGTATTTGTATTGTATTGGAAAATAGAGAGGAAAGTATAAAGTTAATAAACGAATATGCACCCGAACATCTTATTATAAGTGTACGTAATTTTGCCGATATGGCTGAAAAAATAACCAATGCGGGTTCAGTATTCCTTGGTAACTATACCCCCGAAAGCGCAGGCGATTACGCATCGGGCACTAACCACACACTGCCAACCAATGCATGGGCGCGCTCTTACAGTGGAGTGAACCTCGAAAGTTTTATGAAAAAAATTACATTTCAGGAAATATCAAAAGAAGGATTGAAAAAAATTGGCCAGGCCATCGAAATCATGGCTGCTGCCGAATTGCTCGATGCACACAAAAATGCAGTAACCTTGCGGCTGCAAAGTTTAAAATAACCGCTTAGTGGAAAGCTAAACACAAAAACTGTTTTGAATTTACCTGATAAATCTTTTACCCCTCGAAACATGCAGCGGAACTTCCCGAAAGGTTCCCCGAGGGCTCGAACAGGGTAGCGGAATCTTCCGAAAGTATCTCCGAGGGCTCGAACAAGGTAGCGGAACTTCCCGAAAGTATCCCCGAGGGCTCGAACAAGGTAGCGGAAACTCCCGAAAGTATCTCCGAGGGCTCGAACAGGGTAGCGGAACTTCCCGAAAGTATCCCCGAGGGCTCGAGCAAGGTAGCGGAACTTCCCGAAAACTACCATGCACAGGCATGGAAAGTTTCAAAAACTTATTTGGCAAATTAGAAACAGTTTCATAATTTTATGTGCATTTATAACTTTCAACAGCAAAGCATCGAACAAGATGGAAAAAAAATACCAGGCGGAAGTGGGATATTTTCAAATCAACCACGAAGAAGAAAAAATTTGTGGAGATGTGTTTCTGTCAAAAAGAATCCCTGAAGAAAACAGGGTACTGTGCGTTTTGTCAGATGGTATGGGGCACGGAGTACAGGCCAATGTGTTAGCTACCCTAACGGCAACTATTTCGCTTAATTTTTTTATTGATAATAAAGACGCCAACGAAATTGCAGGTATTATAATGAAAGCGCTGCCTGTTTGCAGTGAAAGGAAAGTCAGCTATGCAACATACACAATTGTAGATGTTGCCATTGAAAGTAATACGGTTTCTATTTTGGAATACGACAATCCTCAAACATTTATTCTTAGAGGAAGTAAAATTTATGAACCACAGTGGACAAATGTTGAATACGAAGAAAAATCTGACTACAAACGTGGAATCAGTATAAGGCGATGCTCTTTTAATCCCCGCATTGAAGACCGTATTGTTTTTTGTTCAGATGGAATTACTCAGTCGGGACTTGGAAACGGTATTACAATGGGTTGGGGAAGAAATGAACTGATACAGTTTGTTCGCGAAACCGTTGATGCGTCGCCTACCATTTCTGCCGCCAACCTTGCCGAAAGAGTAACTAAACGTGCGGCAGCAAATGATTTATATACACCGAAAGACGATCTTACATGCAGCGTGGTTTATTTCAGGCAGCCACGAAAAACGATATTATGTACGGGGCCACCGTTCAATTCGGAAAAAGACAGTGAATTTGCTGATATTTTAAAGTCTTTCAACGGAAAAAAGATTATCAGTGGAGCCTCCACAGCTGAAATTATTGCAAGAGAGCTGGGCATAGTAATTACAAACGAATTACAGTTCGACTCTTCGCTGCCGCCAAGTTCGGTAATGAGTGGTATTGATTTGGTTACAGAAGGCGTGCTAACGCTGAACAAGGCAATTTATATACTTAACAGCATAAGTCTTAATTCCAGAATGCAGTTCGGTAAAGGTCCTGCCGACCAAATATGCCGGTTATTATTAGATACTGACGAAATATACATTTTGGTAGGAACAAAAATAAACGAAAGTCATCACGACCCTTCTTTACCGGTAGAAATGGAAATTCGCAGGCATTTGATTCAGCGATTGGTAAAAGTGTTGTCGGAGAAATTTATGAAAGTAGTTACAATTGAATATATGTGAGGCGTAAGTTGGGTAAATTTATAGAAAGCAATAAAAAATATATAAGCTCTTTTGGGGATATGTATTGAGTTTTTGAAGTGTATATAATCCTTCCGGAATGCCTGTAAAAATTTTTAACTAAAATGAACAGTGCTGCAAAAGCAAGCAGAATTAATTACAGCTACAATTAAATCTTAAAAAGAATAAAGCAATATGTGTCATAATTCCTCTGTTTCTCAAACTTCAGATAACATAATCAAGTTAGATAAAAGCAAATGCAAGGCATGTTATTCCTGTGTAAGAATATGTCCGGTGAAAGCAGTTCATGTACGCGAGAATACCGTATTCCCGTACATCGAAGGAAGAAAATGTATATTATGCGGTAATTGCATAGGTGCGTGCGCTTACGATGCCATAACTTATCTTGATTCAAAACAGAATGTAAAACAACTGCTAAATTCCAAAGAGAAAATATTGGCAATATGTGCCCCTTCTATTGCTGGAGAATTTGACGATATTACAGACTACCGCAAATTTGTAAAGATGATTCGCTTGCTCGGATTTTCGTATGTTATCGAAATGGCGTTCGGTATAGATGTAATTGCCGAAAAATTCAGAAAACTCGTTCATGATGAATTTAACGGGAAGTATTATTTAACAAGTGGATGCCCCTCTATTGTGCATTTGATCGAGAAAAATTACCCCGAACTTATCGGGAACTTAGTGCCGTACATCTCGCCGGTTTCTGCCAGCGCCCTAATTGCCCGCAAAATATACGGAAACAGTCTGAAAATTGTTCATATAACGCCTTGTGTAGCAGCAAAAACAAATGTAGATAGGTATTCCGGCTTAACTAAAATAAACGAAGTACTGACATTTAAAGAACTACGCGAATTATTCGATGAATTTAAAATCAGTGAAACGTTTAGCGAGTACTCCGATTTTGATGAACCTCTGGGGTATAAGGGAGGCATGTATCCAATTTCTCAAGGATTTCTGGAAGCAACAGGCCTTGATTTAAGCCTGTTGGAAGAAAACACCATTACGGTTGATGGGAAAAGTTCTGTTTACGCCGTAAAACAATTCCTGGAGCATTATAAAATAATAAAGCATAATTTTAATATTTTTATCTGCAAGGGCTGTATAATGGGGCCGGGCATGTCGAAAGGCGGCGAAAAATACAAACGTTATGCATCGGTTAAAGATTACATTCTAAAGCGCCTGGCAAATTTCGATATTACAAAGTGGGCACATTGCAAAGAAATGCATTCTAACTACAACGAATTAAATGCAGCGTTTACGAATAAAAAATACGAATTGCCGTTTCCTGATGAATCTGCGGTACAAAAAGCGCTCGGCCGTATCACCAAACGGAATAACAACAAGGAGGTTAACTGCGGTGCCTGCGGATTTGCCACATGTAGAGAATTAGCCTGCGCTATAGCACAAAATACGGCTATTCCTGAAATGTGTGTTACCAATATACAGGTAGATAATGTTGAAACATCTCATACTACAAAAAAAATATCAGAAGAATTGGAAATGGTTAAGAATGAATTAACTGTTACCCAAACAATACTCGGAGAAACTAACGAATTACTGTATGCCAAAAACGAAGCGCTGTCTATTTTTGTGCGGGGGCTTAATTCGGGAATTGTATTTTGTGATGAAAATATGAAGATAGTTGAATCAAACCTCAGATTTATAGAAATACTCGGAGAAGAAGCAAAAGATATTCACGATGTAATTCCTTATCTTATTGGAGCTGATCTCAAAACATTACTGCCACCCAGTTTGATGTCGCAGTTCCATTTCATATTGAATCACGATGAAACAAAAATAAGCCGAGATGTAGAAATAGACGGGAAATGGGTCAATTTTTCTATTTTCCAACTTACTCCCAAAAAATTAGTAGGTGCCGTATGCCTTAATTTGCATTCAAAGGAAGAGCGTCCCGAAGAAATTATTCACAGAGTAACCGAAGTTATTGAAGAAAACTTACGGCAGGTGCAGCAAATAGGATTTATACTCGGCGAAGGTGCTGCTAAAACTGGAAAAATGCTAAGTTCAATTATCAAATCATACGAATAAGAAACTGTTTTGAATTTCAGGAAAACGTAGAAAAACAATTGATTATCCATTACTAATCTATTAATTGTCCATTATCAACTGTCAATTGTCAATTATAATTATTAATTGCTGTGGATTGTTTCCCGTTTCGCAAGCTCGCGGTTCGCAATGACGCAACAGCCAAACTACACGGATTACGGCTTGCGCAACCTGCGCAACGACCAAATGACACGATTTAACACTTGCGCAACCCGCGCAACTACCGAATCACAAGATTTAACACTTGCGCAGCCTGCGCAACTACCAAACGGTACGGATTACTACTTGCGCAACCTGCGCAACTACCAAATGAAAAGATTTACGGCTTGCGCAACCTGCGCAACGACCAAATGACACGATTTAACACTTGCGCAACCTGCGCAACAACCAAAATCACTAAATGTAAATTAACTTAATATGAAAGAAATTACCCTAAAGGGGGAATAGTTGGGCGGAAAGTCCCTTCAGGGGAGTTAGGGGTTAATAACTGTCAATCGCAAAGCAGTTAATGGAAGGGAATCAACAAACCTTATCCGGTAAATTCAAAACGGATTCTTAGCCCGATTATACATTATTGCACGTTTGTTCAATACCATCATGTATTCTGTTGTAGTGTTCAGCGTTTATGTGTAAAATGATTTATACCAATCAACAAATTTTCTGATGCCTTCTTCCAAAGGCGTGTTAGGTGAATAGTTAAATTCATTCTCAAGTTCGCTCACGTCGGCAAATGTTTTATATACATCACCGGGCTGCATGTTGCAAAATTCTTTTTTTGCCTTTTTACCCAGTACCTTCTCTATTACTTCAATAAAATCTATCAGTTTAAATGGGTTCGAACTGCCAATGTTGTAAATTTTATATGGAACTTGCACCTTGCGGTTTTGAGTGTGAGTTTGTGATTTTTCAATAATTTTTGATATTCCTTCCACAATATCATCAATGTAGGTGAAATCGCGATACAAATTACCGTTATTGAAAATTTTTACCGTTTTATCTTCAATTATATTTTTTGTGAAAGAAAAATATGCCATGTCTGGCCTTCCCCAAGGGCCGTAAACGGTAAAAAAACGCAATCCGGTAGTTTGCAGCCCGAACAGATGACTGTATGTATATGCCATCAACTCATTACTTTTTTTTGTTGCAGCGTACAAGCTTATAGGATTATCAACAGGGTCGGAAGTGGCAAGAGGCATTTTAGAACTGTTCCCATAAACACTCGACGAACTGGCATAAATTAAATGTTGTACACTGTTGTTACGGCATGCTTCCAGAATATTTGCAAACCCCACAATATTACTTTGTATGTATGCCATTGGGTTTTCTATACTGTAACGTACTCCGGCCTGTGCCGCGATATTACATACTATATCAAATTTTTCGGTTTCAAAAAGCCGTTTAATTTCTTCCCCGTTCTCAAGGTTCATCCTGTAAAATGAGTAGTTTTTATTAACAGAACTAACTATTTTATGATGCCAGTTTTGAGCTTCTTTTGAAATGCCGGCTTCTTTTAAACGGGCAAATTTTAGTTCAACAGAGTAATAATCGTTGATATTGTCAATACCAACTACTGTGTTTCCGCATTCCAAAAGTTTATTTGAAAGATGGTATCCAATAAAGCCTGCTGTTCCGGTAACTAATATTTTCATTTTTACTTTTAACTTATTTCAGAAACAGGCATATCATTTTTTGGCAAAGAATAAACAATACTTTTTACAAAATTTGCCCATTCATAATGTGTTTTTGTTTTGTTGAACATTTTATACGACAACGGTTTCCCAAAATATATGTGAATATCTGAGTTACGGTGCCGCATTGCCTCGTCGGGCAGAAAAAACATTTCAAGATTCCATTTTATCCTGAAAAATTTTCTTAAATTGGCTATTATGTAAAAACGATTCGAGTTTTTACCTGAAATAAAAACAGGAATTACATCTCTTTCGTACTGAATAGCTTTCGATATAAAATGCTTTTCCCATTTAAGGTCAACAATTTTTCCTTTAATTCTCCGCGAAGCCAAACCATACGGAAAAATAAGGATTTGTTTAGTTGAGCGGTATGTTTCATCAAGCAATTTTGCCGCCTTTCTACTTTGGTTTCCATGTTTGTTAAAAGGCACAAACATGGAAACCAGGTTAGTTATATTCATTAAAATATCATTTATCAAAAACATCGATGGCCCCAAGTAGCGATCAACATTTCTTATAAGTAACAAACCGTCGAAACCACCCAAAGGATGGTTGCTGGCAAATATAAATCTCCCTGTTTTTGGTATATTTTCAACGCCATGAATGTGTTCTTTCACGTTAAATTCCTCGACAGCCTTATTTATGTACGGAATACCCGTAAGATGGCTATTCCTTTGCTGAAAATCGTTAAAAAAATCAACATGTATCATCCGGTTTAAATAACTGTACACAAAACCCGGTAAGATTTTTGCTAAACGAGGATTTTTTGCTGCAAAAATCTCTCTGATGTTTATAGATTTAAACGAATTTGATATTTTATTTTCCACTTTTGAAAAAATTCTGACCGGCAATTAAATAAAAATTCGACATACTACCTAATAGTTATTTCCCGTAAAATAATGTGAAATGTTTTTGTGTGAACGAGTAAATTTCATAGTTTATAGTTTTATATACACTTGCATAAATTTACATGATAATTATTAATAACCAAATATTTTGTTGATAATACAAAATATGTTTTTAGTTAAAATAATAATTCCATATTATATTGACTTGATATCAGTTGATTGATTTGGTTTTTTGTGATTTTATAGTTATAAGCCACATAAATATTAAAAAGTGTATCAGAGTCATGGTTACGCTTATAACCAAATTAGTATAAAATATATTTAAAATAATTTTTAAGGTTATTTTGGATACAAACAAATAAAAATATCTTTTTATATAGTATAAGTTATTAACCGGTGTTGATAAAAAGAATCGTAATGTTAATATGCTGATATAAGCTATGTTGTGTTTTATTGTAAATGTTTTATGTTTAGTTTTAAGTAATATATTAACAGAAAATACACAGAATTAAATAAAATGTTAATGGAATAATATGGAATAATGTGTAATAATATGGAATATTTTTTACCTTTACACTTAATTATATAAAAGAGTTACTGAATGGCAATTTTTGTTGGTGAACATAGCGCAACAATCGACGATAAAGGTAGGATTGTTTTACCCTCGGCCTTTAAAAAGGCTATGGGTGAGATGTCGCTTGATTTTGTCATTCTTGAAAAAAACCGGTTTGGGAGCTGTATTGACATACATACCGAACAGCGTTGGATTGAGAAAGTTAACCAGTTTCAAAGCAGATTAAATTCTTTAAATCCTGTTCATGACAAATTATTGCAGGCTTATTTCCGTAATTTCATACGTATTGGTGTTGCAGAAAATGGCAGAATTAACATTCCTGATACTTTTTTGAAGTTCGCAAATCTGAAAAGGAAAGTAAAGTTTATAGGTATGCTTACAACAATTCGTTTAATAGATGATAACGAAATTACTGAATCGGAAATAACCGATGAAGAATATTTAAGAATATTGAGTGAGTTGAAAGGTGAGAACAATAACTAAAAGATTTCATGTTACAACAATACCACATACCGGTATTACCAAATGAAAGTATTTATGGATTAAATATTCGTCAGGGTGATGATGTAGTTGATGCTACATTTGGTGGTGGTGGCCATTCCCGATTAATTTTAAAATTATTAGGTGAAGACGGCAGATTATTCGCATTTGATCAAGATGAAGATACTGCTGCAAATGTAATTGATGACAAACGTTTTTTCTTTATACGACATAATTTTAGATACTTAAAGAATTTTATTCGTTTTTATGATGTTGAAAATGTTGATTCAATTTTTGCCGATTTGGGTGTATCGTCACACGATTTTGATGTCCCTGAACGTGGTTTTTCTTTCCGTTTCGATGGCCCTCTTGATATGAGAATGAACCGCAGTGCGGAAAAAAGTGCAGCTACTGTTGTTAATGAATATACAGAAGAACGATTGTTTTTCATTTTTAAAATGTATGGCGAAATAACCAATGGAATGCAGCTTGTTTCAAAAATAATAAAAAGCAGGGCAATATCGGCTATAACAACAACAGCACAATTGCGTGAAATAGCATCAACTTGTATGCCAAAATCCATTGAAAATAAATACTTGGCACAGGTATTCCAAGCACTTCGTATCGAGGTTAATGATGAAATGGATGCACTGAAAGAATTTTTGCAATCGGCATTCGATGTTTTGAAACAGAAAGGTCGTTTGGTTGTGATTACATACCATAGTATAGAAGACAGGCTTTGTAAGAATTTCATGAAATCTGGAAATTTTGAAGGAAAAATCGAAAAAGATTTTTTCGGTAATATGAAAATACCATTTAATGTTATTAATAGAAAAGTAATTACGCCCGGAGAGGAAGAACTACGGAATAATACACGATCGAGAAGTGCAAAATTGAGAATTGCTGAAAAAAATTAAAAGGAGATGGAAGAAAAAGGAAAAAATAATAAAAAGAGGAATGGGGTAAAATCATTTATAGGTGGTACAATATTAACCGACGAACGTGTAACAAAACAACTGCCTTTTATACTTTTCCTTGCAGCTTTGGGAATTATGCTAATTACAAACAGAAATTGGGCAGAGCGTACAATAAGGCAAGTTGAAGTATTACGAGACACTCTGGACGATTTACGTTCGGAATCAATTACCATCTCAGCTAAATTAATGGATGCCAGCCGCCCATCGGAAGTATTGAAAAAAATTGAAAAAGCAGGAGTAGAATTAGAGGAACCAACAATACCTCTAAAAATAATATATGTTGACAAAAAATAAATTATGGTATGGGTATTCGTAAGTTAATATTATCAAGAATTTTAATGTTATATCTCGTTCTACTCATTTTTGGATTCATAGTGATATTCAAAATGATTTCAGTTCAGCAGATTAATAATGATAAATGGGAAAATATTGCTAAGACTCTGAAAGAAAATACAGTTATTGTTGAACCAAACCGTGGAAATATATATGCCGATGATGGCAGTGTTCTGGCAACTTCAGTGCCGGGTTATTTTGTACGCATCGATTTAGCATCAGAAGGTGTCAGGAAGGTTTTTAATAACGAAAGCGATTCGCTGGCTTACTATCTTTCCAGATATTTTAAGAATGCTTCAACACAGGAATACAAACGCAGGCTGAATGATGCTTACCGAAAAAAGAACAGAGGATTTATGATCGCACCGCGGAAGGTAGATTACACGGAACTTCAGGATATCAAAAAATTCCCTATTCTGCGTCGTGGACGTTATGGTGGCGGTTTAATAGTTGAACAGGAGAACAAAAGAGTAACACCACTCGGTAATTTAGCTTATAGAACAATTGGCAATTTAAATAAAGGGGTTGACGGAGGTACCCGTGGTAATATAGGGTACACAGGGCTTGAAGGATCATTTGAAGAATATTTACGTGGTGAAGATGGAATAGCATACAGACAAAACCTTTCGGGTAGATGGGTTACGCGTTCCGAAATTGAGCCTAAAGATGGTAAAGACATAGGGACTACAATTAATATAAAAATACAGGATATTACCCAAAATGCACTTTATAAACAGTTGAAAAAGACGAATGCTCAATGGGCTACTGCTATTGTAATGGAAGTTCAAACAGGTGATGTTAAGGCTATAGCTAATTTAGGGATGGAAAATGGCGATTACTACGAGAATTATAATTATGCACTTGGTTATGCTGGTTGCTACGAACCGGGATCAACATTCAAGTTGATTTCGTTGATGGCTGCACTTGAAGATGGATTAGTTGATACCAGCGATGTGTTTAATGTAGGCGATGGTTTGTGGCAATATAAAGGTAGAAGTATTAGAGATAGTGATTATGGACAAATCTCCCGTGGTGAAATTACAGTGAAAGAAATTTTTGAGTATTCATCAAATGTTGGAGTGGCAAAAATAATTACACAATGTTACGAAAACGATCCTCAAAAGTACGTTGACAGGGTTTACAGTTTTGGAGTTAACAAACCACTTGGTATTGAAATTCCCGGCGAGGGTGATCCGTTTTTTAAATATCCCGGTGATAAAGACTGGTGGGGAACTACATTGGCGTGGATGTCATACGGTTACGAAACTAAAATGACACCTTTGCAAATCCTTACTTTTTATAATGCGGTGGCCAATGATGGAAAAATGGTTAAGCCTCGCATTGTAAAAGAAATTAGTGAAAATGGTGCTGTAGAGAAACGATTTGGTGTTAAAGTGTTGAACCAGAAAATTGCTTCAGTTTCAACTATCGAGAAAGCTCAAAAAATGTTAGAAGGTGTTTGTGAAAACGGAACAGGAAGAGGATTGAGAAATCCATATTTTAAAATTGCAGGTAAAACCGGAACTGCTCAAATTTCGTCCAATGCAGGTGGTTATCAGAAAGGAATGTACTTGGCTTCTTTTGCCGGATATTTTCCTGCAGATAATCCTAAATATTCTGTTATAGTTATGTTTAATAGCCCAAGAGGTGGAGTATATTACGGAGGTTCAGTTGCAGGGCCTGTATTCAAGGAAATAGCTGAAAAAATATATGCTTCACAAGTTCCAAACACAAACGAAGAGTATTATTATGACGAGGAAGAAGAAATAAAATTTCCGGACATAAAAAAAGGAAATACAAAAGATATTATACGGATTGCTGATAAACTGGATTTAAAAAATATTTCTGGAGAACCTGAAACAAAACTGGCTTCTATACAAATAGAAAATGACCAGATTTTTTTGGTTGGCAACGAAATAATTGATGGCATAGTTCCCGATGTAAGAGGAATGGGGGCCAGCAATGCAGTTTTTTTGCTCGAGAATCTTGGTTTAATTGTAAATATAAGCGGTGCGGGAAAGGTAAAGTCTCAATCATTGAGTCCGGGAACAAAATGCAAACAGGGTCAAACAGTTTCAATAACATTAAGTTGAAAAAAATGAAATCGATAATATTGTTTAAAAATATTGATTGTGTGGAAATATTAGGAGATTTAGAAAAAGAAGTCTTTAGTGTTGAATTCGACTCGCGCAATGTTACATGTAATTCAGTTTTTGTTGCACAACGCGGTGTTAATGCCGACGGTCATAAATTCATTAAATCTGCTGTCGAAAAAGGAGCTTCTGTTATAGTTTGCGAAGAATTTCCACCTGAATTAAAAGAAAATGTTACATACATAAAAGTAATTGATTCAAATAAAGTATTAGGTGAATTGGCTTCTGCATTTTACAATTTTCCAACATCAAAAATGAAAGTGGTGGGTGTAACTGGAACAAACGGTAAAACAAGCATAGCAACACTTTTGTATCAATTATTTTTGAATCTTGGTTATAAAGTTGGTTTAATTTCAACCATTTCATACAAAATAAATGAGAAGGAAGAAACAGCTTCTCATACTACCCCCAATGCTTTGAAAATTCAGAAACTTATGGCAGCTATGGTTGATGAAGGCTGTGAATTTTGTTTTATGGAAGTAAGTTCGCATGCTATTCATCAGCAACGTATTTCGGGTATTAATTTCGCGGGTGGAATTTTTACAAATATTACTCACGACCATCTTGACTATCACAAAGTTTTTGCTGAATATGTAAAAGTTAAAAAGGCCTTCTTTGATAATCTGTCGGCCGAAACATTTGCCATTACCAACATCGACGATAAGAATGGAAACGTAATGCTGCAAAACACTAAGGCACATAAATATACATATTCTACAAGGAGGATGGCAGATTTCAGATGTAACGTATTGGAATATCATATTGAAGGAATGTTGTTGAGTTTGGTTGGGCATGAAACTTGGACCCATTTTGTGGGGAGATTCAATGCTTCAAATTTATTGGCTGTTTATGCTGCAGCCATTTGCCTTGGGCAAAATGAAGATGAAGTATTGACACAAATAAGTAATCTTAAACCGGTAAATGGTAGATTCGAAACCATTAGGAGTGATGATGGAAGGCTTGCTATTGTTGATTATGCGCATACGCCAGATGCTCTCAAAAATGTACTGGCAGCCATAACCGAAATCAGGACACGAAACGAGCAAATAATCACAGTGATAGGTGCTGGCGGTGATCGAGATAAGACAAAACGTCCCGAAATGGCAAAAGAAGCATTGTTTGCAAGCGATAAGGTAATTTTGACATCAGATAATCCGCGTACAGAGAACCCTGCGCAGATTATTAAAGATATGGAAGCTGGCGTAGAATTAAAATTCAGGAATAAAGTTTTTTCAATTGAGAATAGAAGAGAAGCTATAAAAACAGCAATATTCTTAGCCCGTCCAGGAGACATAATACTGGTGGCAGGCAAGGGCCATGAGAATTATCAGGAAATAAATGATGTAAGGTATCATTTTGATGACAAGGAAGTTATAAAAGAATTTTTTGGAATATAATATCGTTGGTATGTTTTATTATTTGTATGAGCTTTTAAATGATTCAAATATAACTGGTATTGGAATGTTTCAATACATTTCATTCCGGTCGGGTGCTGCCGTTATTTTATCGTTGCTTATTGCAATGGTTTTCGGAAAAAAAATTATCCAGATTTTGCAAAATAAGCAAATAGGTGAAGAAATTCGTGATTTGGGTCTTGAAGGCCAATCTCAGAAAAAAGGTACCCCAACAATGGGTGGAATTATCATAATTTCTGCAATTGTTATCCCTACCATTTTGTTTGCAAGGATAGATAATGTTTATATTATTTTAATGCTTGTTACTACAATTTTTTTAGGATTAATCGGGTTTACTGACGATTATATTAAAGTTTATAAAAAAAATAAAAAAGGACTGGCAGGTAGATTTAAAATTCTTGGTCAGATTTTTTTGGGTTTATTTGTTGCAGCGACTTTGTTTTTAAGTAATGATGTAGTTGTTCGTCAAAATGTAAAGGATGCAAATGGAAATGATGTAAGTGTCGTGGTTACAAATTCTGTAACCGGAACACAAAGCATTCAGTATATTACCGAAGATGTAAAATCGACCATAACTACTATCCCTTTTGTAAAAGGGAATGAATTCGATTATAAGTTATTGGTGGCGTTTGCCGGCAATGCTTCTTCGTGGCTGAAATGGGTTGTATATGCTGTAGCCATAATTTTTATAATTACGGCTGTTTCAAATGCGGCCAATTTAACTGATGGTATCGATGGTTTAACAGCAGGTACTTCAGCCATAAGCGGGATTACACTCGGTATTTTAGCATATGTAAGTGGGAATATTATTTATTCCGATTATCTTAATATAATGTATATTCCAAACATTGGCGAACTTACTGTATTTATTGCAGCATTTACAGGTGCAACTATAGGGTTTTTATGGTATAATTCATATCCTGCACAGATTTTTATGGGAGACACAGGCAGTTTGGCACTTGGAGGTATCCTTGCAGTATTTTCAGTGATTATAAGGAAAGAAATTTTAATACCATTACTTTGTGGAATTTTTCTCATCGAAAACTTTTCGGTAATAATACAGGTTACATGGTTTAAATATACAAAATGGAAATATGGTGAAGGCAGGCGGGTATTTTTTATGAGTCCAATTCATCATCACTATCAGAAAAAAGGGATTCCCGAATCGAAAATCACAACAAGGTTCTGGATTGTGGGTATAATACTTGCAGTAGCCACAATTGTAACTTTAAAAGTAAGGTAAGTTGAAAAAAAGGTTAATAATATTGGGAGCTGGCGAAAGCGGTGTAGGTGCTGCAATACTGGGACAAAAAGAAGGCTATTCTGTTTTTGTTTCCGATTTTGGGAAAATTAAGGATAAATACAAAACAGTACTTTCCGAATATTCAATTGAATTTGAGGAAGAAAATCATAACGAAGAAATTATTCTTCATGCCGATCTTGTAGTGAAAAGTCCTGGTATTCCAGAAAAAGCACCTATTGTTAAAAAATTAAAAGAGAGAGATATACGTGTAGTTTCCGAAATCGAGTTTGCCTGTAAATATAATTCTGCAAAAACTATTTGCATTACAGGCAGTAATGGTAAAACTACAACAACGCTACTAACTTATCACATACTTAAAAATGCAGGTTTAAATGTTGGTTTAGCCGGAAATGTAGGTAAAAGTTTTGCAAGGCAGGTTGCTGAAGATAATTTCAGTGTGTATGTTATTGAACTTAGTAGTTTCCAACTCGATGGCATGTATGATTTTAAAGCTGATGTTGCAATTTTAATGAACATTACCCCCGACCATCTTGATAGATATGACTACAGTATGCAGAACTATATTGATTCTAAATTTCGAATTATTCAAAACCAAATAAAATCGGACTATTTCGTTTACTGTACCGACGATAAAGTTATTCAGAGCGAATTAGCTAAAAGAAAAATTAAAGCTTGTACCTTCCCTTTTACTTTGGGTAATCAATCCGATAATGGTGCAGGAATAATTGAAAATCAAATGATTATTAAAATAAACAAAAAACAATTCAGTATGTCTATTCTTGATCTATCATTACATGGAAAACAAAATATTTACAATTCGATGGCAGCAGGTATTACAAGTATGATTTTTAATATCAGAAACGAACAATTGCGCGAGAGTCTCTCCAATTTTGTAGGAGTTGAACACCGCCTTGAACATTTTTTGAAAGTACACGGTATTGAATTTATAAACGACTCGAAAGCTACTAACGTAAATTCAACTTGGTATGCGCTTGAAAGTATTAATAAACCCATAGTTTGGATAGCCGGTGGGATTGACAAAGGAAATGATTATTCAATGCTTTTCGAGTTGGTGAAAGAAAAAGTAAAAGCTATTATTTGCTTAGGGAAAGACAATTCAAAACTACACATTGCATTCAGCGACAAAATAAAAAATATGATTGATGTGAGCAGTATGGAAGAAGCGGTTAAGGCTGCATACTATCTTGCCCGTAACGACGATGTTGTTTTACTTTCACCTGCCTGTGCAAGTTTCGACTTGTTTGAAAATTATGAAGACCGTGGTGCCCAGTTTAAACGCGAGGTAAGGAACTTATAATTATGAACCTTGAAATTCTCAAATACTTTAAAGGCGACAAGGTAATTTGGATTATCCTGTTATTATTGTCACTAATGTCACTACTTATTGTTTACAGTTCTACCGGTGCTTTGTCGTATAGGCAGGTATCAGGGAATACTTTGTATTATTTAATACGGCAAATTTTTTTCTTGGGTATTGGTATTGGAATCATGT
>JAITWJ010000002.1 GCA_031285325.1 Bacteroidales bacterium | reverse complement strand
GTCATAGGTCGTGTGGCTCGTATGGCGATAATGTTGCATTTTTTATTTCAAAAATACGAAAATATACTGAAGTCTTCGCCTAAAGGAGAGGGATTTACCCCCAGAAACTGACATTAATTTTGAAAGGTTGGAAGTACTTTCGGGAGTTTCCCGCTACCCCTGTGCAGCAGTATACAGCCCTTTAGGGAAACTCCACCACCATTATACACCCCTGCGCGGCAGTTTCGGGAAGTTCCACTGCCTGTTTCAAAGGTTAAAAACTGCTTTCAGGCGTGTAGAAAACCATCGCAAAGCAGTTCGTGGAAAGGTCTAAAAAAACTTATCAGATAAATTCAAAACAGTTTCTAAATCAGACAAAATAATTTAATCATTTTAACGGAGTTTGAATAAATACGGTGATTCCTTTCCCTGGTTCGGTGTTTATAAAAAACTGTCCTTTTAACGATTTTATCCGAGAACGTATATTTTCAAGGCCCATTCCTTTGTATCCGCTTTCATTATGATAATTTTCCATAGAAAAACCAATACCGTCGTCTTTGTATTCAAGTTGAATAAAGTTTCTTTTTTCAAAAATTTCGAGTTTTATATTTTTTGCGTTGGCGTGTTTAGCACTGTTATTGAGCAACTCGGTAACAATCCGGTAAAGGCTTATTTCAAGATCGTAATTGAAACGCTTGTTTTCGGTATTTGTAACCATTTGAAATTTAACCTTGCTATTCTCGAAAAGCTGCCCTGCAAATGTTTCAATTGCTTTCGTAAAACCATAATTTTTAAGTAAATGAGGGCTAAGGTGATTAGAAATTTCTTTTAACGAAACTATTGCCTCATCGGTAACAAGACATGAGCGTTCAATAATTTTTCGGTTGTTCTGATCTATTTTTTCTAAATCAGTGGCACTTATTATCATTTTTATTGATGATAGCAGCGGTCCCAGTCCATCGTGTAAGTCACGGGCAATGGCCTGCCGTGCTCTTTCCTCACCCTGTATTATGGCTGAAAGCAAACGTGCCTCACTGTTTTTTCTTATTTCATCAATACGAGCCTGGAAATTAAAAATCCGGCGTATAAAAATCAAACCAACAAGCATCAAAACTGACACAAAAATACCAATCCAATTATCAACATGTTCTTTTTCAACTATACTGGTTTCCCAAAAAATAGAGGAAAATTCAATTAACCTGCTAACCGACATCAGTACAAAACCAGATGAAATCAAAATCCACGAAATATTGTATTTTGTACGAGATATAAGGCTTACCGCAATTATTGCCGCCCCCATCTGGAAGATCATAGAAAGCAACAACGAAAATTTAAGTAACATAATAGTTTTTTACAAAATTACTTAATTTTAAGCAATATAAATATGTAATTTTTATTTGTTTTAGTCAGATTATCGAGTATTCAGAAAATCAGATTTAACTCGCTTTTAATCGCTGCATGGTTGAACCAATTAGTTTTTCCTCAGCATATTCTTTAGTAATTCGCAATTTTTCAAACTTCTGCGAAGGTGAATCAAACATGGCATCGTTCATTATACTTTCACAAATAGAGCGTAATCCACGTGCACCAAGTCTATATTCAATTGCATTTTCAACAATGTATTGAAGTGCTTCCTCTTCGAATTCAAGTTTTATATTGTCAATCTGAAAAAGTTTTTTGTACTGCTTAATAACCGAATTTTTAGGTTCTGTCAGAATTTTTCGTAAGGCATCTTTATCAAGTGGGTCGAGATATGTCAATACCGGCAAGCGACCAATAAGTTCAGGAATAAGCCCAAACGATTTTAAGTCTTGGTGTGAAATATACCGAAGCAGGTTTTCTCGCTCAATACGTTCTGTTTCTTTGACAGAACTATAACCTATTACTTTTGTGTTTAAACGGTTTGCAATTTTACGTTCGATGCCGTCGAAAGCACCACCACAAATGAAAAGAATGTTTTTCGTATCTATGGGTATAAGTTTTTGTTCCGGATGTTTACGTCCACCCTGAGGAGGAACGTTAACAATTGATCCTTCAAGTAGTTTCAACAGTCCTTGCTGTACTCCTTCTCCGGAAACATCTCGGGTTATGGATGGGTTGTCTCCTTTTCGGGCAATTTTGTCAATTTCGTCTATGAAAATAATACCGCGCTCAGCAACTTTTACATTATAATCGGCCGCCTGCAAAAGACGTGTAAGAATACTTTCGATATCTTCTCCCACGTAACCAGCTTCGGTTAAGACAGTAGCATCTACAATAGTAAAAGGAACATTTAACATTTTTGCAATAGTACGTGCCAAGAGTGTTTTTCCTGTACCGGTTTCACCTACCAATATAATATTTGATTTTTCTATCTCAGTTTCATCATCATCTAAATGCTGTGTTAACCTTTTGTAATGATTATAAACTGAAACAGAAATATTTTTTTTTGCCTGATCCTGCCCTATTACATATTGATCCAGAAATTCTTTTATTTCATGTGGTTTTAAAAGTTTAATCTCATTAAGATTAAATGCATTGTCTTTTTTTATCTCTTCTTCTATAATAGTATGAGCATGTTCAACACAACGGTCGCAAATATGACCGTCAATTCCTTCAATTAACAGATTTACTTCTTTTTTATCTCTTCCGCAAAAAGAACATTTGCCAGTTTTATCTTTACCTGTCATTATTTATGGGGGCGAAATAAAATCTCATCAATCATACCATATTCAACAGCTTCTTCCGAAGTCATCCAATAATCACGGTCGGCATCATACTCAACCTGTTCGTACGATTTTCCCGTGTGCTGTGCAATTATATTGTATAGTTCTTTTTTAATTTTAATAATTTCACGGGCAGTAATTTCTATATCGGAAGCTTGCCCTTGTACGCCACCCATAGGTTGATGTATCATAACTCTTGAATGCTTTAAAGCCGAACGCTTTCCTTTTGTTCCTGCAGTTAGTAAGATAGCCCCCATAGATGCAGCCATACCTGTACAAATAGTGGATACGTTGGCTGTAATGTATTGCATTGTGTCGTAAATACCTAATCCTGCATATACCGAACCTCCAGGTGTATTGAAATATATCTGAATGTCTTTTGTTGGATCAGTAGATTCAAGAAAAAGTAATTGTGCCTGAATAATGTTTGCAACCGTATCGTCAATGGGTACGCCAAGAAATATAATTCGATCCATCATTAACCTTGAAAATACATCCATTGAAGCTACATTCAACTGGCGTTCCTCAATAATAGTAGGCGATATGTAATTACCATACATTGATGAATAACGTTCCATTGTCAAACTACTGATTCCTTTATGTTTTGTTGCGTATTTATTAAATTCGTTACTATTTCTCATTTTAACAAGCAATTAAACGTTATATATTAGTTCATAAATTAATGATATTTATAAAAGTTTCTTACGAAATATCTTGCAGATATATTTCGTTATTTCATAAGTTCGTTAAATTCATCCTGAGTTACTTCTCTTTCAATAATTTCAATTTTTTCTCTTACAGTGTCAATTACCTTGTTCTCAAAAAGTTTCTTAACAATTTGTTCGCTTTCTTCTCGTTTTTCGATAATCGCATTCGCAAATGAATCAAGCTTTTCTTCGGGCAAATCGTAAATTCCGTATTGATTATATCGTGTAATTACTAATTGTTTTGCAAAGTCGAGAATTTCTTCCTGGTTTACTTTCAATTCGTCTTCGGTTATAATAGAATCTTTTATTAGTTGCCATTTTAAATCTTTTATGAAATATTGAAATTCGTTTTCAATCTGTTCCTCAGTAATGTCCTTATTAATGGCAACCAACCAACGTTTCAAAAATGCTTCAGGCAAAGTAAGTGTAGTTTTTCCAATAAGTGCTTCACGTATATCGACACCAAATTTATATTCCGAAGAATGTTTAAGATTGGTAGAAATTTCTTTTTTTATTCTGTCCCTAAAATCTTCAATAGTTTTAATTTCTGTTTCTTCACCATAAAGTTTCTTGAAAAGCTCGTCGTTTAATTCCGCTTTTTCATACTGTAATATTTCGGTAACACTAAATTTAAAATCACTGTTAAGAGTTTCTGCTTCGTTATTTTTAATGTTTAACATATGACCAACATCATGTCTGTTTTCCAAAGCCTTAACAGGGTCAAAAACTAAAACATCATCTATTTTACGACCAACAAATGCACTTTTAATATCTTCGTTTTTAATAAGTTCAACTGCTATATAAACTCCTTTGGGATTAATTCCATTTTCCATTTCATTCCCGTTCTCATCAAGTTGAAAAAAATCACCACGAACTGAGCTGTTTTCTTTTATTTCTTCAACAGGAATATTTTTCCCAAACTGAGAGGCAACCATATCAACCTGTTGGTTTATCATTTCTTCTGAAACGGTAATATTGTAATATTCAATTTTATCATTTTTGTCAAGAATAATTTTCACCTCGGGTGCCGGCGCAATATCAAACACAAACTCAAAATTCTCATCAGTATCCCAGTTTATATTTTTTTGCTGTTCTTCGTTGGGTAATGGCTCACCGAGTATATTAAGCTTTTCATTAACCAAATATTCTGAAAGGCTATGCGAAAGTAATTTGTTTACCTCGTCAACAAGAATGGCAATTCCAAATCTTTTTTTAATAATGCTTGCCGGCACTTTACCTGGTCTGAATCCTGGAATGGATGCTTTCTGGCGATGTTCTTTGAGCGAATTATTAACTGCCTGTTCATAATCCGTTTTTTCAATGGATATCTTTATTATCTCATTTATATCGTTAATATTTTCTCTGGTAATGTTCATTACTAATTAAATTAAGATTCAACCATCTATACATAAATAACCGCCAACACTTACCGATAAAGGAAGGTCGGCGGTTTTTTGTGCGGGCAAAGGGACTCGAACCCCCACGCCGTAAGGCACTAGATCCTAAGTCTAGCGCGTCTGCCAGTTCCGCCATGCCCGCAAATTGAATTGCAAATATAATTAATTTATTTAAACAGGAAATTTTTTTTACAGTATCAAACCTTTCATTTGATTTCACCAATACTCTTTTAGAAATATTTATGTGTCTTTTGATTTTAAATCAGAAAAGTTTAGTTTCGCCTTAAGAATTAAAATTTCAGTAATATGTCGGAAAATTTGGTCATTATTCCTACTTATAACGAGAAGGAAAATGTAGAAAAAATGATTCGCAAAGTTTTTTCACTTAAAACTCTTTTTCATATTTTAATTGTTGAAGACAATTCGCCCGACGGCACAGCAGAAATTGTAAAGAAACTTATGAAAGAATTTCCCTGTCAACTCCACATTATTGAAAGAAAAGGAAAACTCGGATTGGGAACTGCATATATTGCAGGTTTTAAATGGGCATTAGAAAAAGATTATTGTTTTATTTTTGAAATGGACTGCGATTTTTCGCATAACCCTGACGATTTGGAACGACTTCATCAAACTGCTGTAGATGGTGCCGACTTGGTTATAGGATCACGTTACATATCCGGTATTAATGTTGTAAACTGGCCACTTGAACGAGTACTTATGTCGTATTTAGCATCTATTTATGTACGTATTTTTACCGGTATGAATATACACGACACTACCGCTGGATTTAAATGCTATCGAAGAAAAGTACTTGAAACAATAGTATTTGAAAAAATTAAACTAATTGGGTATGGTTTCCAGATTGAAATGAAATTTACAGCATATAAATTCGGTTTCAAAATTATTGAAATCCCAATTATTTTTACCGATCGTAAGGAGGGTATTTCAAAAATGAGTGGTGGTATTTTTAGTGAAGCACTATGGGGTGTTTTGAAAATGAAAATATATAGCTGGTTTAAGAAATACGAAATCAAAGATTGATATAGCGAAAATGTCTCTCTTTATTTTCATATATTTTAGATAAATGTTTGCGATTGCATAAAGGCGACACTGCCAATAATCCAATTCCTTGAACTGTCCGTATCTATAGTAAAAAGTCACCTCCGCGAAGGCATTTCTCACAATTGCCATTATTAGTCCTGCAAGCTAAAAACAAACAAACGTTCAACACAAATGAATCTACTTAATTTAGAAACTGTTTTGAATTTCAGGAAACAGGGAAAAACAATTGATAATTGACAATGGACAGTTGACAATTATTAATTCAGAGGGAGGATGCCTGCCGTTTTTGTGAACCGCGAGCTTGCGAAGAGGAAAGCAATTTTTCTGGACTGCTTCGCAAGCTCGCAGTGACGGTGTGCTATATAACTGTCCATTGTCCATTATTAATTGTCCATTGTCAATTTTTTATGTTTCACTTGGACTTGGTATTGACCAGGTATAGCCCTGGTATGGCCTTGAACTTATCCGTGTGCAAAGACAGAGAGGTGGTGAGGGGGTACAATTTTGGTGGCAGTTGCGCTTTTCGATTGAAGAGTTGCTACGTAGTTACTGCGAACCCGAAGGGTGAAGCAATCTGCAATGTAACATGGATTGTTTCGCCCCGCTCGCAAAGACGCGCATGGACAATGGATAATTATCAGTAATCAGGAAAATTCAAAACAGCTTCTAAAATGGTTTAACAGAGATGAAGAATCAAAAAATTAAAGAAAAAGGGGTGAGTTATATGTACCTTAGACAACCACCATATTTACTGCCTTTCTGACCAGAGATTGGGTAAAAAGCGATAATAGAGCAAATGCCTCCAAGCTATAAGGTCGTGCGCACCACGGCTACCAACATAGTATTCATGGTTCACACCGAGTTTTTCCAACTCTTTGTGCAACACCTCGTGCCTGGCTGTGGGAGAAGTTTCATATGTACCTGCGCCCAAAAACAGATAGTCGAGCATGGAATTTATATTGGGTAAACGTAATGCCGGCGTTTCATCCACTGATATCGCCGCACTCAATATGCCTATGTTCGCAAAAAGGTCGAGGTTCCTCAAACCAACATACTGCGCATGGCGGCCACCCATAGATAGACCCGATATCGCCCTTCCGTGTCTGTCCTGCACAACATTGTAATTATTTTCTACAAAAGGAATTATAACCTCCTTGTATTCGCGTTCTATCAGAGGGAAAGAGAGTTCCGTGTGTCTCGGATGGGAACGGTGCACCATTTGGTTGTTCGGAATCACAATTATCATAGGTTCCGCTTTACCTTCGGCAAGAAGATTGTCCATAATGAAATTAACTTGCCCATGCATAGTCCACGTTTCAGGTAAGTCGCCCGAACCTCCCATAAGATAAAGCACCGGGTATTTTTTCGATGAATCGTATCCAGGAGGGGTATATACCAGCATATACCTCTCGCCTTTAGTTACATCGGAATAGTAGTAATGGGTTGTAACGGCGCCGTGGGGAACATTTTTGGCGTCATAGAATGCGGGGCCGTCAGCATGTACCCACAGCATGCTAAACGCCGGCATGGCCGCATGGCCTGTGTAGGTATTGTTGGGGTCGGCCATATTAACTCCATTCACTTGAAACCAGTAAAGATATATATTGGAGTCAAGCGGCCCTAAAGTTACACTCCATATGCCTCTTTCGTCTTTGATCATCTCCGCGCGCCTGCCCGCCTCATCACCAACGAACATGCCTCCTGAAACACTGACTGAGGTTACATCGGGACCAAAAAGCCGAAACGTTACGGTATGGTCGTCGTTTACTTCAGGTGATATGACCCTGGCTGAAAAAGGGGTTATGCCCTCTTTGTTGCGCTGCGGATCCCAGTCAACGTTGACATGATCCTGCTGTGAATAGACTGGCATAGTCATGAGAAAAGCCCATAGGGCAAACAATACAAATAATACATTTCTTTTCATAATGGATAATTTAAGATCCTGTTGAACATAAATATATGAAATACTAATGTAGTATCGACAATAAGTATGAAATTTTTATAATATTTCGCAAAAATATAACATAAAAAACCGATGCCCGCAAAACGGGCGGGCATCACAGTTCCAGTTTCTTGTCTTCAATTCCTTTTTGCAGATCTGCTATCGTCAGGCACTTATATTCTTTTCTGCCACGGAAAAGGCTTCTCGCCACATCCCATACGGGATCGCCTTCGTTGGGGAAGTAGTCCGTCCGGCAGAAAGGGGGAACCGACACCCCGAACCTTGCCGCATAAACCTCCAACAATTCGTCCGCATCGTCGCCGTATATTTTAAGGTCGTGATACAGGCAGATATTTTCTATATCGCCATTCGGTAGTGTGGCGTATTCTTCAATCAGTTCTATAAGTCTGGGGTCTATCATTTTGTCTGGCCTTGTCAATCATCTTCTGCGTTTGGCTGTATTGTTTCCGAAAACACTGCCGTACCGATAGTAGCGGTAGACTATCACGTATGTGAGCAGGGCGCCGATCAGTCCTAGATAAATCAATGCGCTCTCTTTCCTTGCGTATTCCTTTTTGTCGTAAAGTATCAGCCCGTCTTTTTCGATCTGTATCAGGTCGATGTTTACGTTTTCCGTCCGGTTGTCGTTGCTCTTGTAATACACTTTCAGCAGGTCGCCCTTGTTTATTTCCTCCAGCAGGTCATCGTAA
>JAITWJ010000087.1 GCA_031285325.1 Bacteroidales bacterium | reverse complement strand
TGTAAAAGCCGCTCCCATGCATCACGAAAACGGTTTGACCATTTTCCCGGATAACAGTTTTTCTTGTGCCAGATAAATTCTTCCGTCCAAAACCAGCCCTGTTTTCGCATTTCCAAAATCAATTCCATTACATAAGTTGAACGTTCGCCGTCAACCACTTTTTCTTTGATATTCAGAATAAAAGTTCCTGTTGGTTTTAGAACTCGTAACAATTCTTTTGAAATCGGTAAAAACCATTCAACATATTTATCGGGTGAAATGCCACCGTATGTGTTTTTTCTTTGGTCGGCATAAGGCGGCGAAGTTACAATTAAATCAACAGAATTATCGTCTATTGATTTAAGCATTTCTTTGCAATCGCCCAATAATATATTAGTTTCTATTTTCATTTATCATTTCCGTAAAGATTGTGTTATAAGTAATATCAAGCGCAGAATTAGCGATACCCCATTCTATTCCTTTTTTGGCAACATTAATTTCATCGTCCGTGAGATTTCTGCCAATTCTTTGCATGGCTTCATTTTGCAAATCTTCTTTTGTTATTGAAAAAATAATATCCTGTTCCATAATCATGCTGCTGTTTTATAGATAATTACATTTTCCCCAATGTAACCGCTTGCCCACTTACTTGCTTCTAATATGCTGAATAACTGCGTTGTTTCTGACATTTTTAATCAAAGTTTTACAATTTACAAAAGCAACAAAAAATAGAGATTTGTCAAATATAAATTTTTCACCATTTCTCGTCAAGATTTTTTTTATACTATTTTCTTTGCCCTCTGTCGCGCTGATTTACTTTTTCTATTACCTTTAATATTACATCTCTGTTTAATTTAATATGATTATTCTTTTAAATTTATCTTGCAAAAGTAATATATTTTTCGAAGAGGTTCAAAAATTCAAAGACTTAAGAGTTCAAAGATTCAAGGTTTAAATGTTCGATCTTTTAAATCTTTGAATCTTATTTATTCTGCGGGCAATAGCTAAAACATCTTCCGCAGTTTACACAGTTGGCATCATCAATTTCATATTGTTTTCTCGTGCGTTTCAATGATAATCCTATCAGAGTGAATCCTATAACCAAACCTAAAAACATTCCCATAATAGTTGAGTAAAGTTTAAATTCCTGTTTTACTTTTTCCACAAACGGCGTCAGTTCTTCAATAGTTCCGCCTTGTCCGTAGAAAGCCTGTAATTCCAGTGATTGAACTTCTTGCGGTGAGATTTCATTTTCCAAAACCATCTCATATAAGCGCACATTTTTATTAACACGACTGAAAGTGTCACTCATCGAACGCATCAATCCCGCTCCTAAAATTATCATAAGAGGCAACATTACAAAATATAACAGAATACGTTTCACCCCTTTTGCCCTGCTTTCTTTCACCTTGTTTTCGTATGGCGGACGGATGGCATCGACCGGACAGGCGTTATGGCAAAGTTCGCAATTGATGCATTGTTTTTTTGTAATCCCTGTTTTCCAAATGGAAACACGGGAAAAAAGACTGAGCAAGGCGCCATAAGGACAAATAAAACGGCAGAATGGTCGTCCGGTGAAAACAGAGGCAATAAGCAAAACCACCCCGAAAACAATCAAAGCAATTTCTCCCCCCAAACGAAATATCCCGATAAAAGGATCAAAACGGCAAATGATAAATCCACTATGGGTAACGGAAAACAACACGGCAAAAGCAAGATAAATCCATGGGATTAACCCTAAAACCGTTGTGAGCGCTTTGGAAAGACGGAAGTTTTTTATGTTTACCAACTCCTGCAAGGCTCCGAATGGACAAACACCCGCACAAAATATTCTTCCGAACAATAAGGTAAAAACAATCGGCAAGGCAAAAAACAATACAACAGTCAATGGCAAGGTGTAAGATTTGTCAACCAACGCCAAGGCCACATTCTGAATGGCACCGATGCTGCAAACACATCCGTACCGGAAAAAACCAAAATAAAGAACCGATACGATAGATACCATAATAACCGGAACCCGAAGCCTTTTCCGAATAACCGCCCAAGCCACTACGCTCATCAACAAGACCAGCATTGCAATGTCTATTCTTGTCCACAATACTTCGTTTGGGACATTGTATTGTTCAACCGGATATTGATAACCCGACCCAAAATCGGGCTTGGGAAAACGGTTTTGGGCAGAACCGAATAATGGCATAAATATCAATAAAATTATTATCCAAAGCCTGCCATTTAACCATTCCAAATGGATTTGTTTGTTTTTTATTCTCATTCTTTACACTTTAATTCAAAGCATCTTATAGTTAACTGATTTCAGGTTTAAAATTGTTTTTCTAATTCACGTTCAAGGTCTTCCACAGACGGTAATTGTGGTTTAATATCGTCTGGAATAGCATTAGTTAATTTATATTCACTAACACAACTTGTCGAATTGCCCGTTTGCGGCAGTTACTAAATCTGATTTTGTTGTTGCTCTTGACATGTTTTTTTTGAAGTTAACACAGTACTTGTTATACGAAGTTGCGCCCTGTTTTTATTTACACTTTTACATATCCTTTGGCCGCCATATACCCCATTATTCCCATCAATAATATTAGTAACATTATTATTATTGGTATTATTGTGATTGTTTTTTTATGTTTATATTTTATTGTGATTTTTATTATTCCAATAAACAGTAACACATATATTATCGCTTCGGGATACCCTAAAATCTGATACATATACGGTATTTTTGTATAAATGTATCCGTCAAATGAACCCATTGTTGGTCCTATAGTTGACAATAGCGATAAACCGATAATTATCAGCCCTAATTTTATTAAACCGTACTTTTCCTCAAAAAACACTTTCCGTAAAGGCAATAATACTAACGCGATAATTATTCCGCGTAATATTTGCAAAGAAGGTCCCAACGCCACAATAGGCGTATCTACGGAATGCATAAATAATGACATTATTTCCGTTGTGTATAATTCTCGATAATTTACAACAACAACGGCAAATAATCCGGCAACAAAGTATGCTAT
>JAITWJ010000053.1 GCA_031285325.1 Bacteroidales bacterium | reverse complement strand
CGGGAGCGAGGCCTATTGGATAGAACTGTTGGCGCCCGAAGGATATCCGGCCTACGGGGGGCCGGCGGGTGCGGTAAACCTCTACGCCGAAATCGAGCCTAACACCACAGGCGAGGAACGCACGGCAACGATTACCATCTACGACGGCACCAAGCAGACGATTTACCACATTATCCAGTCCGGTACGACGAAGAACGGAGGATTCCCTATGCCCTACGAGCCCGACCCTGCGGGACACGATGTTATGCTGATGACTCCCGACGGCCACGGTTGGTTGTTTGCGGGCGCCGTGCAGTCCCCTGGCATACCTGATGGTATGGGCCCCGATCCGGATGGAATTTCCTATCGGCGTGGGCTGAACGGGGTCAAAGCAGGGCGGTTTGTTTTCCTTCGCGCCGTGCCGCATGCGGGCTATGAGCCTCCCACGTGGAGAGTAGAAACGGCCGAGGGACAGCAGGAGATCTACTTGCACTTGCAGGAGATGGACTTGGACGGTGAATTATTCGCGTTCTTCGAGATGCCGGATGAAGCAGTAACGGTACAGGCGATGTTCCTGCCTACTCCTCCGCCGACTTACACCATTACGGTGACGGCAGTCGGCAGGGGAACGGCTTGGGCAGGCTACACCGAAACCGAGGCAGGCACTCTTGTCGAGCTCCGCGCCACAGCGAATACCGATTACGAGTTTGTCGAGTGGAGATCGACAGACGGAAATCCTATACCTTTCGACGGCAGCTGGGACAAAGATGACGAGTACTGCTACCTTGTAATGCCCTCGCGCAATGTCAGTGTTGAGGCGGTGTTCGCTCCTGCGGCAGGAACGCAAGACTACAACGACATAACGGTAACGATGACACGCGAAGGCGGCGTTTCGGCATTCGCGAGCCTCGATGCCGGCGCGACCTCAGGAGTAACCACCCTAACCGCGAAGGAGGATGACGTGGTTTACCTCACTGCCGCCGCACAGGAAGGCTATACGTTCGCCGGGTGGCATGGGATTGGAAACTTCGTTAGCCCCGATGGAGAATCCTACAACCCGTCTGCCATCGTTATGCGGCGCAAAGAAGTGAATATGAAAGCGACGTTCGTTCCCACGGGCGCGACTTCATTCATACGAAGGTGGGGATGGTTAACTGGTTACATAGAGATAACCGGCAACAGTTTTAGGAGTCATGGGACTTATTTCCTCCATGAAGTCTTCATCAAAGATGTCGTGTGGACACCGATAACCGGCGACGCAGAGTATCCTACGGGTTACAAAATCAGCGGCACGTTGATCGAATGTTTCAATTACACGACCCCGGCCGCCGATGTGGGATCCGGAGAAAACTACGTTTGCATTTTCCTCGCCGCCGACGGGAAATCGATCAGGGTATGGGACAATTTCAACTATCCCGGCGAGATTGCACCAAACGGGCATGTAGCTCGCTAACAGATAGCGGAGCAATCCGTGTTATAATCCCCCCGCACATGCAAAAATGCAGTGCGGGGGGATTTTTTTGTCTTCATTCACCGGCGGCGGCGCAATCCTCTCTCTTAATTATTAATTAAAAGATGCTGGCGCGGTAGTCAATGCACGGCGGGGCGGTGGTAGAGCCGCGCGGGGTCGTTGTCAGGCCAGTTGAAACTCTCGAAACTGATGTCCTCGTCTATCGCCTGCCAGTGAAGGCCTCCGTAAGACTGTTCCCACTGGCCGCGCTGTTCGTCTGTCGCGCCTTTCAGCCTCGGATAAAACCGCAACAGCTGGCTGAACACTTCGTTTTTAGCGGTTTCGATGAATAACCGTTCATCGGTAAACCATAGTCTGATTACTTTCATGGCATTATTTATTTTGATTCCTGTTCATTGAACCAACTCTTCCAGAGCGTAAGTACGATGTCGCGGTTCTCTTCGATAATCGTTTCTGCTTTGCCGTCTTTGCGCGGAGCGGAGCGACAAAGCAATCCAGTTTGTTGCTGTTCTTATGGACTGCTTCGCAAGCTCGCAGTGACGGTATGTATCCTGTCCCTCTTAACTGTTAACTGTTAATTGTGCATTGTCAACCCCTAAATCCCCTGAAGGGGACTTTGCCATCCAACTGTTCCCCCTTGAGGGGGCAGGGGGTAATTATCCACTGTCAATTGTCCATTGTTAATTGGAATGGCGTGCTAAAAAATTAGCGCCAGCGCCGGACAGGCTGTGTTGTACCGGACACTGACGCTAACGAACAAATAATTAATTAAAAGTGTATGTTACAAATACACGTGTAAATGTATTACATGTTTTTTAGTTTTCAAAATTTCACCTTAATTAATAATTATAATTGACAATGGACAGTTGATAACGACAATTAATAGATTAGTAATGGATAATTGTCCACTGTCAATTGTAAACTGTTAATTGTTAATTATCGGCTGTGTTGTTTTCTTTCGCTTTTTCGGTGGCGGTGCGTCCGCGGCGGGCGGCGAGTATGCCGGCGGCGCGGTCGATTATGGCGTTTACCCGGGCTATGAAACTGCCGTAAACAGGCCCGCCTTCGATGAGCGCAAGCGCTTCTACACGCTCTGTAAGTAAGTAAAACGCCGCGTCAACTTCCAGCCGCACTTCGCGCAGCGACGCCGTGGGGCGCTGTGCCTGTTCGCCGTAACGCCGGCGCATAAGTTCTTCTACTTTGCCGTTCAGGATTTTGAGTTCGACAATCCATCCCTTAAAACCCAGCGAATCGCATTCGAAAGTATGTTTTCCGAGTTCCTGAAGCATGTTGTACATGTCGGCGCTTTCTTTGGCGTGGGCTTCGGAGGCAACGTTGCCGTAGGTGTGGAAAATTGGTTCGAGGCGGCGGGCCATGGCTGTTACTTCGGGGTTGAAATGGTTCATGGCCGACTCCCAGGCTGATTTAAAACCGCGGAAAATGGTGTCGCGGGAGCGGTCGGCGGCCTCGATTTCGGCGGTGAGGGCGTCCATGCGGATTTGTTTAACAAGCCCGTCTTCGAGGCTGAACGCGGCGGCGTACACGGCGCAATGTTCTGCCGACTTAAGGGCTTCGGCGGTGGTTGCGGCTATGTCGGCAAGCACGTCGGCATGAAATTCAAAGTGTTCGGCGTTTTGGAGGCGGTGGAAATCAATTTTTTTATGTTTCATATATTTTCTATTTAAATTTATATCAGCAAAGTTATCATTTTTGTGCTTGCCGAACTTCGGCAAGAGGCAAAATCTTCATTTTTGTGTTTGCCGAGTTTCGGCAAAGGGTAAAATCGTCTTTTTGGTGCTTGCCGAGTTTCGGCAAGAGGTAAAATCGTCTTTTTGGTGCTTGCCGAGCTTCGGCAAGGGGTAAAATCTTCGTTTTGGTGCTTGCCGAGCTTCGGCAAAGGGGAAAATCATCGTTTTGGTTGTTGCCGAACTTCGGCAAGGGGGAAAATCATCGTTTTTGTTGCTGCGAACTGCGGCGGCGGGGCAGGATTCTATTAATAACCGGTAACTGTTATCCGGGCCGGCAGTAGCGTCCGGCCGGCTGCCGGCGCTAAAGCTAACCACGATAAACAATTTACAAAAAACCATGAAAAATTCTTGATAACTCTGTAAAGGTATGTGTGTGTATGTAAATTCGCAAATTATTTCCGGATTATTTTTAGATTCACCCATAAATTCATTTAAAGTAATTGACGAATTATCAATATCAACTGTAAATTGTTCTGGACTGCTTCGCAAGCTCGCAGTGACGGTGCGTTACATAACTGTCAATTATGAATTATGAATTGTTCCGGGCTGCTTCGTGCCTCGCAGTGACGCGGAGCGTCAGATTGCTTTGCCTTGCGGGGTTCGCAATGCCGGCAGCAACTTATTTTCAACTGTAAATTTTCAATTGCCTGCTGTAAACTATTAATTGCCTGCTGTAAATTGTTTTGGGAAATTTCACTTAAATTTTATTCCTGAATATATTAAAATGCTTTTTTCATGCTATTTTTGAATACCTTTCACTCAATATGTATTTTGTTTCGGTATGATTGAACTTAGTGTATTTTGGCAGGTATTTTCGCTGGTATTCCTTATTACGGCAATTCCTGTGAGTGTTATGATTATTCTTGAAAAGCGGTCGCCTTACAAAACGGCTGCCTGGGTTCTGGTGCTTATTATGGTGCCTGTTTTCGGGGTAATTTTTTATCTGATATTCGGGCAGGAATACCGTAAGCAAAAGATTTTTTCGCGCTCGGGAATTAAAAGTCTCGGAAAAATAAGAAACCTGTCGCTGAAACAACTCCGCCAGATAAGAACGAGAAAAGATTCGTACGAAAAGGAGAACATAATAAGGCTTTTGCTGAACAACTCGAACTCGCTGCTGACAACGGGCAACGAAGTAAAAATACTCGACAGCGGCGAAAGTACGTTTCGCGCTATTTTCGAGGCGATAAAAAATGCCGAACATCATATTCACCTTGAATATTATATTTTTTCGGACGACAAAACAGGTAACCGGTTAAAAGATTTACTTATAGAGAAGAGTATTCAGGGAATAGAGGTGCGCGTTATTATTGACGATGTTGGAAGCTGGGGCTTAAAACGGAAATTTATAAATGAACTTAGAGGTAACGGTATTGAAATTTATCCGTTTATGGAGGTGCATTTTCCGAGGCTTACTTCGCGCGTGAATTTCAGAAACCACCGCAAAATACTTATTGTTGACGGTGTTGTTGGTTTTACCGGCGGTATAAACATTGCCGACCGCTACATTGACGGTATAAAGGGAATTGGCCCGTGGCGCGATACTCACCTCCGGATTACTGGCGATGCTGTGGCGTGTATGCAGGTTATTTTTGCCGCCGACTGGTATTTCTGTATCAACGAAAATATTACCGGCTCCAAATATTTCAAACCTTTTACCGAAGGGCATGGAACTGCGGTGCAGATTTCGTCGAGCGGCCCCGATTCGGACTGGGAAAGCATATCGCAGGCATTTTTTGCCGCCATTGCCAATGCCCGTAAAAAGGTTTATATAGCAACACCGTACCTGATGCCTCCGCCTGATATTCTGTCGGCCTTAAAGATTGCCGCCCTGAGCAATATTGATGTGCGCATTGTTATACCGCACCGGTCGGATGCGCTTATTCCCCGGTGGAGTTCGTTTTCGTATGTGAGCGAACTGCTTGAGGCCGGCGTCAGGGTGTATTTTTATGAAACCGGATTTATACACAGTAAATACATAATTGTTGATGATACTTTTGTAACTGTTGGAACAACTAATCTTGATTTCAGAAGCCTGGAAACCAATTTTGAGATAAATGCCTTTATTTACGATCCTGATTTTACTGCAAGGATGGAGGCTGTTTTTACTGCTGACCTTGAAAACAGTTGGGAGATATCACGCGGTTACTGGGAGAAACGCCCGTGGCATAAAAAATTCAGAGAGTCGGTGGCGCATATTGTTAGCCCTTTACTGTAATATCTTCTTTGTTTTTAAAACCCTGATTCAAATTCATCGTTAAAGAATGTTGATTTTACTCCGTAAACACCCGGCCTTATTTTAAACACGCCGCCTGCGTTTGGATATTTTTTTAATTCTTCGTTGCCTGTTTCCTGCCGGGCGGTTGTAATGTATAGTGTTCCCAGGTCTTCGTCGCCAAAGGCGCATGAGGTTACGTTTTTGGCCTGTACTTTAATTTCTCTGAGGAGTTCGCCTGTTTCGGGGTTCCAACATGTTACGGCGGCGGCGCCATACATGGCAATCCATAAGTTGTTGTTTGCATCAATTGTCATTCCGGAGGGTAATCCGGTTTCCGGAGGAATTTCGACTGCCACTTTACCTTTGCTTATTTCGCCTGTTTGGTTATTGTAGTCGTAAACAATAACTTTTTGTGTTGGCGAATCTATATAAAACATTTTCGTATTGTCGGCCGACCAAACAATACCGTTTGAGATACTCACATTTTCAATCATTTTGTGTACCGTACTGTCGGAATCAAGCCTGTACAGCGCCCCCCTGCCCTGTTTCATATCCAAATTCGTTGTGCCAGCCCAAAAACGCCCTGCCGGATCGCATTTCGCATTGTTAAAACGGTTTGCCGGAATGGTATCTTCCGGGGCGGCAATTAACTTTTTTGTACCTGTTAACGGGTCGATTTGGTAAATACCGTTCTGTAAAGCGGCTGTTACATAGCCTGACTCGGCTGGTACGGCGGCGCCAATCATCTGCCCGATAAACATTTCTTTGTTGTTGCCCGTTCGTGGGTTGTAAAAGTTAAGTATCTTACCGGTAACGTCAACCCACATTAGCTCTCCTGTTTCGTGATTCCAGAAAGCTCCATTGCCTGAATCGGATTTTAAATCGACAACCAATTCCATTTTGTTTGATTCTTTCACGGAACACGAAATCATAACGGGTATTATTATGAATAACGACAGTAGTTTTTTCATTCTTTAATATCTAAATGCTTTCTATCAGTTTTTTTATTATCAGCGTCATATCCGGCTCTGCTTTCGCGGCTATTTCCTGTACTTTGCTGTGCGATATTTCAACAATTTCGCCTGAAACGCCGCTGTCGGTTATAATTGAAATTCCGAATACTTTCATGCCCATGTGACGGGCAACAATAACCTCCGGCACGGTTGACATACCCACCATGTCGCCACCTGTAATACGAAACATTTTGTATTCGGCAGGAGTTTCAAAACTTGGCCCCGAAGTACCTGTATAAACACCTTCTTTTAAGTTAATGTTGTGTTCAATTGCAATCTGTTTGGCTTTATTTCTCAGGTGTTCGTCATATATTCCGCTCATGTCGGGGAAACGCGGCCCGAGTTCATTTAAATTTATACCCCGCAGCGGATGTTCGGGGAAAAAATTAATGTGGTCGTTTATAATTACAATATCGCCAACTTTAAAATCGGGATTCAGCCCTCCGCTGGCATTGGAAACGAAAATATTGGTAATTCCCACGTATTTAAAAACACGCACCGGAAAGGTAACTTCTTTCATTGAGTAACCTTCGTAGTAATGAAAACGCCCCTGCATGGCCAGCACTTTCTTTGTTCCTAATTTGCCGTAAATTAAACGCCCGCTGTGCCCATCGACTGTAGAAACGGGGAAGTTCGGGATTTCGCTGTATGGAACTGACTCAATAATTTCAATTTCGCTAACCAGCCCGCCCAGCCCTGTACCAAGTATTATTCCATATTCAGGACTGTAATTTATTTTTTCTCTTATGAAGTTCGCGGTTACTTTTATTTTCTCCAACATAGTTTAATATCTTTTTATTGAACATATTTCCTTCGTTACCGAGAAATTTTACCTGAACGGTAATGTAATACAATGATTCCTTAAATTCGTCCGGTAAATTACTTATACTTTTAAAGTGCATGGTGTCTTTTTCGGTTGTAAGTATTATTTTTTTCTCTGAGTTTATCTTCTCAAACTTACGAGATATTGTACAAATATCTTCTTTGGAGTAGTGATGGTGATCGGGAAACGTAACTGTTTCCATGTGTGATGCAATTTTTTCAACATATTTATAAATCAATAACGGGGAAGCGATTCCGGTAACTACAAGCACGGCAAATTTTTTCTCACTTAGCAATTCGTCATGCAGTTGATTTCCGGAAAAAACAGGTATTATCCTGTTGTAGTGTATAGTGGTAAAGTACAATTCCTGGTAGGGTTTCAAATGCACTTCTTTTTGCATAATCCTGCGCATTATAGGAGTAATTTCGCCAGAGCATTTTGTAAAAATAATAACGTTTGCACGTTTAATCTGGCTGCTGCTCTCGCGCAAACGGCCGGCCGGTAAGAGGGAATCTTTTTTTAATGGCCGGTTATAATCGATAAGCAGGATATTTATACCCGGTGAAATACGCCTGTGTTGAAAGGCATCGTCGAGAACAATTACATCGGGAATTTTTAAATCTTGAGAAGAGCCTAAAATTCTTTCGACCCCAATTACGCGGTTTTCGCATACTGCAACAATAGCTTCCGGAAATTTTTTCTTTATTTGCAATGGTTCATCTCCAACTGCTGTTACCTCTGAATCGACCTGAACTTCGATAAACCCTTTTGACTTTCGTTTATATCCGCGGCTTAAAGCGACTACTTCAAATTTATCTTTCAGTAAACTGATCAGATATTCTACATGCGGTGTTTTACCTGTTCCGCCAATTGTTATATTGCCAACAGATATTATTGGCACATCGAATTCTTTCGATTTCAGTAAACGTAAATCGTATAACCTGTTTCTCAGGCTCGTGATTATTCCGAATAAAATTGCAAATGGATAAAGTAGAAATTTTATCATTACCGGCAAATCTTAAAAGTACGGCTAAATATAACAAAAAGAATATAATATTTAAGATTATGTGTAATAATAGCGAGTTCTTGGAAATACTTGCGGAAATTTCATAAACCACTGTAAGTGGACGTTTAAGGGTTTAATTCAAACAAAACATCAATATAAAACTGTGTGATGTTGATGCCTTATATGTAATGGGTGTAATGAAAAATAGCTAACCGAGAAATATACAGGTACACATTCAAAACATTATAAACTGATATTTGATATAATATTAGAACGTGAAATTAAACCCGAATGTAAAATTGTTTAAATTGAAGGGTGGGTTTAGCGAAGCAGACCAAATGTAGGTGTCGTTTATTCCGTTGTAAGGTGATGGAGATATATTTGTATAGCCTACATCGAAAATATTTGTACTGCCTGTTAACGCGAAACGTTTGGTTAATTGTAACGAGAAACCGGCATTTATGAAAATGTCGCCGTGTTTGATTTTATTATCCGGATAGACATGTTCAATAATATCAGGTTCACCGTCGGCGCTTGAATAGATGAATCCGCCATCGGCAAATATGTTCAAAATATTCCATTTCAAAAAAGTGTAGCGGGCGAATGGTGCGATGCTGAAAACTTGGTTTTCGTTGTATGAGTATGTGCTCTCGGCACTTACCTGTTCTATTCCTGCTCTGAGACCTATTCCCCAGCGGTCGGAAATGTTGTAGCCAAATTCGGGATGAATTGTGAATGAGTTACCGGTATTTCCTGTACCGTCAAATTTAGAAGATGCGAAACCGAAACTGCCTCCTATCCAAAAATTATCTTTATTCTGTGCGTTTACGTTCATCGTAACCAACACTACGGCCACTGTCATTAAAAATACTTTTTTCATAGTTTACAGGTTTTAATTTATGTATCGGGCAAACTACGGTTATTCATTTGCAGTGTTTATAATTCTTTTGTGTGAATGAACAACGAACCAGATACCATTAATTGCCGCGAAGATATAACAAATTATATTCTCTGCAATAAAGTTTCTCTAAAAGCACAAATACACTAACGTCCAGCAATCATCTGAAACCATCCGGCAGTTGTTTGAAATCGTCCATGGGTGGGTTATGAACGCAGTGTATCTGAAAAAATTAGCTAAACAATTCTTTTAAAACTTTAAATGACTTTATTTCTCTCAAATTTTCAAAATGAAGTTGATAGTATTTAATAATTTGTTCGAGCAGATAACTGCGCATTTCGTGTGGGATTCGGAAACCGGACAATTCATGAATTTTCAGCACGGACAGATTCATAAAAACATTGGTTGCCTGCCTGTTCATGAACAGCATGTGCGCGGGTTCGGAGGCAACTACAGTACCTTTTTGCAGGTCGAACCATCCTTCGCCGGCAAACGGTATGCTGGGCAAAAAACCAAGGTATTCGGTCAATCTGAACAAAAACCATAAATGAAAATTTGAAACTCCCTTTTCCATTAAGTCGAAATAAAGAAGCGAGTTTTGTATAAAGTCGTAAATTTCGGGGTAACTTTCCTGCTCGTTAATTGTTTTGTAAAGAATTTCGGCAATAAAAACGGCCTGGGTGAATTTGACTACATTGAACGGTAGGTTCTGGTATGTTCTACTGCTTACAATTTCTTTTACACGTTGAATATCGCGCGACTGTTTTTCATAAGCTACAATGTTCACTAAAAAAAGTGGTTGCAGTATTCCTGCTTTGTTTTTAGAATTTTTACTTCTTGCTGCGTTTATAATAAAACTTTGCCTTCCGTATTCGCGGGTGAAAATTGTTGCAATTACGCTGCTTCCGCCATATTTAATGAAATGAAGTACAATTCCGTCTGTAGTAACCAGCATATTCTATCAGAAATAAAAAGTTCAGTTTTTTGGAGTCAATTTAATAATCAATAAATTTAAGATGAATACAATTATTAATTCTAATCCTGAACCGATTTTTTCAGATACTGCACTAATTTCCGAATAGCCATACCTCTGTGGCTTATTTTGTTTTTCTCGTAGAGTTCCATTTCAGCAAAAGTAAGATTGAAACCTTTGGGTCTGAAAATTGGGTCGTAACCAAACCCTGAACTGCCTCTTTTTTCTCTTAAAATTTCGCCTTCAACTGTGCCTTCAAACTGTTTTTCTTTATTGTTAATTACCAATGATATTACGGTTCTGAAGCGTGCATTGCGCTGATGTATTTTTTCCATTTTTTTAAGCACCTTATCCATGTTAGCTTCAGAACTTTTGTTTTCACCGGCATATCTTGCCGAATAAACACCGGGTTCGCCGTTCAGGGCTTCAATTTCTAAACCGGTATCATCGGCAAAACAGGCGAAACCGAATTTTTCAAAAACATAAAACGCTTTTTGCTGTGCATTGCCTTCAAGTGTTAGCTGTTCTTCGGGAATATCGTCAAAACACCCAATGTCTTGCAAACTCAGCAATTCAAAACAGTTGCCAAGAATAGCCTGCAACTCTTTTAACTTATGCCTGTTATTGGTTGCAAAAACTAATTTCATTTATATGTAATTTATTGTTTAGGTTTTAATAAAGCGTTCCCATACACTTTTAGTTATGTTTTATACGGGAAAATCTTTTAACAAATCGAAATCGAGCGTAGCAAAGTAATCGTCAATGGTTTCTGCCCTTCTTATTTGAGAAACTTCGCCATTTTCGCGCAGCAGCAATTCGGCCGATTTCAGTTTACCGTTATAGTTAAACCCCATGGCATACCCATGAGCGCCGGTATCGTGAATAACAATTATATCATCCGGTTCCAGTACGGGCAACATACGGTTGATAGCAAATTTATCGTTGTTTTCACACAACGATCCGGTTACGTCGTATTTTTCGGTATGTGGTTCATTTTCCTTACCCAAAACTGTAATGTGATGATAAGCCCCGTAAATTGCAGGCCGCATAAGGTTTGCCATGCAGGCATCCATACCTGCAAACTGTTTGTAAGTTTTTTTGATATGGCGTACTTTTGTAACAAGGTAGCCGTATGGCCCGGTAATAGCCCGACCCGATTCAAAGAAAAGCTTTAGTGGAGCCAGGCCGTTTCCGGCAATCATTTTATTATATAATTTCTGAATTCCAATGCTAACATATTCCATATCTACTGCTTTCTGTCCTGGTTTATATGGAATGCCAATTCCTCCTCCAAGATTTGCAAATTCAATATGTATTCCTGTTTTTTCTGTAATCTCTATAATAAGTTTAAAAAGGATTTCGGCTGTTTCAATAAAATAATCGGGGTCGAGTTCGTTTGAAGCAACCATTGTATGGATACCAAAATGTTTTACTCCTTTTTCCTTTAACATCTGGTAGCCTTCTATAATTTGCCCATGTGTGAAACCGTATTTCGCCTCTTCGGGATGACCAATTATAAGGTTTCCTTTCTTTAAATCGCCCGGGTTGTAGCGTAAACAGACAGTATCGGGCAAACCCACATTTTTTTCGAGGTATTCAATATGCAGAATATCGTCTAAATTTATAATAGCACCCAAATTTTTTGCCATTTGGAATTCACTGGCGGGTGTATCATTGGATGTAAGCATGATTTCGTTACCACTCATACCCACACGTTTTGCAAGTTCAAGTTCTGCAGTAGAGCTGCAGTCGATGCCAAATCCTTCTTCGCGCAGTATTTTCATTAAATACGGATTTGGCGCTGCCTTAATAGCATAATATTCCTTAAAACCTTCGTTCCACGAGAATGCATTTTTAAAATACCGTGCATTTGCGCGAATGGCCTTTTCGTCGTATATATGAAAAGGTGTTGGGTAGGTTTCTATTATTTTTTCAATTTGTTTTTTCGAAAAGATTAAATGTTTATCTGCCATTATTTTTATGATTTATAAAAAGCACAAAGATAGGTTTATATCTAAATTTGATGTAATTACAGTAAATTAAGCTGTTTTACCTTGAAAGAAATTTAACTTTTGCGAGTTACAAATCGGCAATTAGTTCGGGGTTCAAGAAACCGGATGCTATTTCTTTAACTTCGCCTGTCATTTTGAGATTCCAGGTTTCATCAATTTCAATTTTCAAACTTCCGCCTGTCATTTTAACTGCCATAGTTCTTTCTGTTAAGCCTTTTTTTACCATAACTGCAGCTACTGCACAAGCCGAACTTCCGGAGGCTAATGTCCAGCCGGCGCCACGTTCCCATATTATTACTTCAACTTCGGCAGGCGAAACTACTTTTGCAAACTGCACATTAATTCGGTTAGGAAACATTGGGTGTTTTTCAATTTGAGGCCCAAACTTTTTTATTTCTTCTTCATCGAGACAGTCTTTCAGTATTACACAATGAGGATTTCCTACCGATACACAATTTATAAGATAATTCCTGCTTTCAAGTATTAAGGTTTCATCCAGGCATTCAACATGTTTACATTTAACCGGAATCTCATCTGAAATAAAATTGGCTTTCCCCATGTCAACTTTAACTATTTTTGCCCTATTGTTATGTTCTTCTATAATTTCGGCACGGACCAAACCTGCAGGAGTTTCAATTGAGAAGGCTTTATCTTGCGAAAATTTATAATCGTACAGGTATTTAGCAAAAATACGCAGCCCGTTACCACTTTTTTCGGCTTCTGAACCGTCGGGATTTAAAATACGTACGCCAAAATTTGCCGAATTACTTGGTACTTTGAGTAAAATACCGTCTGACCCGATGCCATAATGAACATCGCATATTCTGCGAATGGCTTTTTCGGTTAGCTCAAAACCAATTTCATACTGATCTAATACAATGTAATCGTTTCCCAATCCGTGTGATTTCACAAAAAAGTTTTGCATGTCATTAATTTTATAAAATACAAATATATTGAACTGCGTTTAAATAGCCATGTTTTGCAAATACAAAACAGTTTCTATAACAAAAACTATGAAAATTATTATTCAATACCCGTTGTGCATTAAAAAACGCAACCTCCGGTTTACTGCATGAAGACAAAAGGTATTGGGAAAGTTTTAAAAATAAATTTTTATAATTTTCATAAATTTTGTTTGCAATATCAAATAATACTTGTACATTAACCGCGTTATTCTGTCTTAAATATTGTTAAATACTTTAAATTATGAATAATATACTGAACACTCTTCATTTTCCGAGAAGCGGCATAGCGGTACGCTCCCGCCTTTTGCTTCGGGAGCGTATAAATAAAATCAATTACTCAGCGTGATTGATAATGGCCTTTTGAAAATATCATCATTATTACAACATTAATTAATCAAAAAATATATTATTATGTATAAATTAATAATAAAAACAGCAACGCTGTGTATTATACTATTTGCGTTGCTTTTCACAGTTAACAGCTGTAAAGACCCTGATTCTATTTTTAAGGATACCGAAATTCAGGAACCGGTAACACGCTCCGGCGAATCAGGATGGGATTACCCCGTGAAACCGG
>JAITWJ010000037.1 GCA_031285325.1 Bacteroidales bacterium | reverse complement strand
GGTTATCTGCTTGAAAACACAGTATTTTTGGAACTTTGCAGACGGCGGTCAGCCGGTAATTTTGACATTTATTATTACAGCAATAATTATGAAATAGATTTTATTATTGCCCAAAACGGGAAAGTGCAGGAACTTATTCAGGTTTCTCTGACACTTGCAAACGTGAAGACACAAAAACGTGAAGTATCCGCTCTGCTGAAAGGCGCCGGCGAATTGCACTGCAACAGCCTTAAAATCATAACGCAAGACGAAACGGGAACGATTGTTGAAGGCGATAAAACGATAGAGATTGTTTCGGTAATAAACTGGCTGGTAAATATATGAAAAAAACTGTCATCCTTTTAACCCTCCTCTCATTTCTGTTCCCTGCCGCATTACGGGCGCAGAAAAAACAGATTCAAATCAAACGGAAGGCTTTGGATGTCGGGGTTTATGATTACGGCAAAGTAAACGGAACAACAGTTGCGACTAAACATATTGTAGCGTCTTCACCTGTATTAGGCCCTATTGTTGGTCCCAACACAGTATATAAAGGGCAAACGTATGTTTCGTTTCAATTAATGCCAAATACTTTTCCTGGTCTTACATACGAATTGAGTGCAGGAAACCTTATTTTGGTTTCAAGCATCCGAAGGGCTGTTTAATGTTTCTAATGACCCATATATAGATTATGATGTGGTTTATTGTTACGTATTGTTTAATGGTAATCATGTTGGCACTTTTAGTAAATCTGTTTATATTTATTAGCGGTTTAATTCTCAAACTGCCTAATAAATTATAACGCAAAGCCCTGCAGGTTAAAATAGCTTGCAGGGTTTTTGGTTTTTATGAATTAAATTTCAGGAATTAAGGCAATTTTTACAAAACAGGAAATAATTAAAATATTTATCAGAAAATATGCACCTTATTTAAACTTCTTTGTTTATTTTGGGTACCTAAATAAGTAATAATGAAGAAAATTCTTTTTTCAACTGTTTTTCTGCTTTTCGTTGTTTCTTTAAATGCACAGTATTTTCAAACAGGACAAGATCCTGCATCTATAAAATGGCGCCATATAAATACTGAAAATTTTCAACTGATTTATCCCGATTATTATGAAACCAATGCTCAAAAACTTGTATCTGTCCTTGAAAAGGTATATAAATACGGAGGGTTTTCATTGAAACACAATCCGCGTAAAATTTCAATTATTCTTCATACACAAACAGTAAAATCAAATGGGCTTGTGGCATTGGCGCCTAAACGTTCAGAATTTTACACAACTACGCATCAGGGAATTTATCCGCAAGACTGGTTGGAGCAACTGGCACTACACGAATTCAGGCATGTGGTGCAAGTTGATAAAATAAACAGCGAACTTTCCGGAATTATTAAGGCAATTTTGGGAGAACAGGGAACAGCATTAGTTTTTGGTGCATATTTACCATGGTGGTTTATTGAAGGAGATGCCGTAGCTGCCGAAACAGCATTAAGCAAATACGGAAGAGGCAGGTTTCCTTCATTTTTAATGGAACATCAGGCACAGGTTGTTGAAAAAGGCATATATTCGTACGATAAAGCATACAATGGTTCTTTCCGCGATTATGTGCCGAATCACTACAGTTTGGGGTACTATATTGTTGGAAGTGCACGTCAAAGATATGGCAGTAATTTGTGGGAAAAGGTTATTACTAATGTTGCACAAAAGCCATTTTCGTTAAATCCGTTCAATGCTGCATTGAAAAAGAATACCGGTTTTACAAAAGTGTCGCTATACAAATCAGTTTTCGACAGTTTACAAAATGTATGGTTAATAGAAGATGCAGATTACAAAAGTATTTCTTATAAAATTGTTTCGCCCGAAAACAATGTTTATGCAAATTATTCTTACAATCATTACTTAAACGATACAACAATTATTTCGTATAAAACTTCTTTAAAAAGAAATCCTGCTTTTGTTGAAATTTCAAAAAATAAACAGGAGAAAATAATTTTTACGCCCGGAGATATTTTTGAAGAATCGGTGAATTATCGTGAAAATTTAATTGTCTGGTCGGAACAAATTCCTGATTTACGTTGGTCGCACAGTGGAAAGTCACTTATACGTATTTTAGATGTCAAATCTAAAGAAATTATTGAAATAACTCCGGAACACAAAGCTTTCAGTCCCGTCATTTCACCTGAAAAAAACCGTATAGCAGTTGTTGAAACCGATCACTCCAACAACAATTATATTTCGGCATATTCAATACCTGAAGGTAAATTACTAAACCGGGTTCAAACAGAAAACAACAATTATTTGTTTTCTCCGGAATGGCTTGACGAAAACACTGTTGCTGTTATTATTCTTTTTGAAAATGGTAAACGGTTGGCAAAAATGAATCTTGTAACAGGTAAAACCGATATTCTTTTTGATACTGACTTGGGTGATATAAAACAATTAAAACTGGCAGGAGAGAATTTGTTTTTTATAAGCAGTTATTCGGGAAAGAATAGTTTATACTCTTTAAACCTTCGAAACAAAAAACTTAATTTACTGTATGAACCTCGTTTTGGTGTTGACTATCCCGATTTTTCACATGAGTCGGGAAGAATTTTATTAAGTTATTATACAGCAGATGGATTTCGAATTATTGAATTAAATAAAAAAAACACGCTAAACAGACCTTTGGCAACGATTAAGAAAGGTTCATATTTTCTCGCAGAAAGCCTTGCTGCTCAAGAGACAGGAATTCCCGATTTTACAAACAAAGAATCACCGCAGTATTCATCTGAAAAATACAACAAAGCAGCTAATTTATTTAATTTTCACAGCTGGGCACCTCTTTTTATCGATGCACAAACTTTTGATGTGTCATCCGGAATTAGTTTAATGTCGCAAAATAAACTGGGTACCGCTGAAACAATTTTAGGATACAAATACGCTGTAAATGAAAAAACAGGGAAATTATATGCAGATTATACATTTAAAGGGTGGTATCCTGTTTTCAATTTAGAGGCAAGTATTGGAAGAAATACATCAAAATACAGTGAAATAGCAAAAATTACAAATCAATACAGAGACATAAATCAAGATACTTTACTCAAAGAATATACCCAAAAAATTATTGATTTTAATGCGAATATGTATATTCCTCTCAATTTTACCAAAGGAGCCTTTCAGCGTTTACTGCAACCTGAAATTCAGTATATATATTCACATCATACAAATGATAAAACCATACCAAACTTAACATTTAAAGGCACGGTTCATTCTCTTTTTTATCAATTGTATTACCATCAGATACTTAGGCAAAGTTTACAAGATGTTTACCCCGATTTTGGTATTGTGTTTAATACAAATTACCAACACTCTCTCGGCCAAGATGCGGATTTGGGAAATATTTCAACATCGCAGCTTATTTTATATTTACCAGGGTTGTTAAAGAATCATGGTATTAAAATTTATAACGGGTTCCAGAATAAAAACCAGGGCGAATTGTATGCATTTGGCGAGTCGATTCTTTATCCTCGCGGTTGGGCTAAAATAAATTCCAAAGAAATGTATAGTTTTGCCGCCGATTATAAATTACCTTTGTTTTACCCCGAATATAATTTAGGCGGACTGGTTTACTTTAGGAGAATAGATGCTTCGTTTTTTGTTGATTATGCACAAATTAAAAGGCATATTTATGAAAATGATAAAATTAAAGGCACTTCTCTTAAAAAAATTTCATCCTACGGAATTGAAATTAACAGCGATGTTAATTATCTACGTTTCTATGCACCTGCAAATATTGGAGTTCGATTTTTTTGGATTCCTGAAACAAAAAATGTATATTTTAATTTATTATACTCCATTAACTTTACCTCTTTTTAATGTAATTACACTAATTTCGGCCGGCATGTCAATTCGCAATAAAGTTCCAACCATGCCTAATCCGGTGTTTACATTTAGGAATGAATTCCCATATCTGTAAATTCCTCCCCAGTTTTTTCCCATTAAATAGGCCATTGAAAAAGGAATTCCTGCAATATTTATACCCCATTGTGCCCCATGTGTATGCCCTGATAAAGTTAAATCGACACTTTTTCCCCATTTTATTTGCGATTCCCAGTATGCTGGGTCATGCGACATTAAAATTGTAAAAGCATTTTCAGGAATTCCTTCAGATGCTTTTTCAAAATCGGCATACTGAGGGAAAGGACTGTGTCCCCAGTTTTCAACACCAACTAAAAAAATAGAATCATTTCCCAATTTTATAACTTTATTTTGATTTTTAAGTATCTGAAAACCAAATTTCTGATGAGATAAAATAATTTTATTTAGATTTTCTGTTTTAGCATCATTATTTTCCCAATATGTATAATCACCATAATCGTGGTTTCCAAGAATTGAATATGATTCGGCAAGTAATGTAATTTTCCGAATAGTATTTTCCCAACCTTCTGTTTCAGAGGCAAAATTATTAACCAAATCGCCTGTAAAAAGAATTAAATCAGGTTTTATTTTTTCTATACATATTGCTGTTTTTTCTAAAATAGATTTCATTTTCTGAGAATTTCCAAGGTGAATATCAGATAATTGCACAATTTTATAATCATTGAATTCATTGGGCAAAGACTGATATTCAAGCTCAATTTTTGATATTCGAATTTGTTTGTTTCCCAAAACAAAACCGTAAATCATTCCAAAACCAAGTCCTAATGCAATTATTAAAGCAGCAAATTTTAATATGTTTTTTTTATGTATAAAAACTGAAACAATTCCAGCAACAGAAATCGGAATCTTTATGAGAAAGTCGGTAAAAAAAAATGCATTAAAATTAAAATAGAATGAATAATTTGATGTACATTCCGGTTTGTTTGGATATATATACAAAAATATAAAGCCTAACAGCAATAGGAGTGAATAATTACTGTATGTAATTTGAAAATATTTTTGCTTCTGTTCACTAAATAATTTTTTTAATACAGTGAAACCAAAATAAGAAACCAAAATATAAATGAACAGAAAAACTACAATTAAAGCAATTGGATATGACCTCATAAATGAATATTTAGAATCAAATTTAGAATAATTTAATTAATATGTTTAGATCATAGTATTTAGTTGCATATATAAATTACTATTCCGATTCGATTTTAAAACAAATCATGTCGTTTACAAATGACAACAAACAACAAACACGTATAATACACATTTGTAAAACAACAAAAGCACCAATGTATTCATCACAGTAATTCAGAATAAATATGTTAACCTTTTTCCGAATATCAAAGTCAGTTGAAATAAACAATCTTCACGGACAATAGTTGCTTAAATATAAAATAAATATAGTTCATGTAATCAGCTATTTGCGCTATGTTATGTAAAGTTATATTTGATTAAATTGACGAAAATAAAAATCACGTATAAAATCAATACTTATACAAAGTATAAGCAAAAGAATAACAATAATTTAAATTATGTTATTTAAATTAAAAATCATATAAATCAAACTATTTTGAAGTAATGTTTTATTAAATAATATTTTTAATAAGTATTGATAATAAGATTATTTTTATAACATTTGTATTGTCGTTGACAACATAGTTACTTTATACATTTTTTAAAAGTTTACAAAAATGAAAGAGCGCATAAAAGAATTAATAGAATGTAAAAAAATACAGCCGGGAGAACTCGCTATTATGCTTGGAATTCAGCGTTCTAATATTTCACACATATTAAATGGAAGGAATAAACCAGGGGCTTCATTAATAGAAAAAATACTTATTTTATTTCCCGAATTAAATGCCAGATGGTTATTGACAGGCGAAGGCAATATGTTTTCTTCAGTTGATCATGTTGAGCAACCTGTAAAAAAAAATGTTCCTGAAATTTCAATAGAAAAAAAACAGATTGAAAGTAAAAAGAAAATAGAAAAAATAATTTTACTTCATGACGATGGTTCTTTTTTAGTTTTTGACAAATAACTTTTCAATTGATTAAAATAATAGATGACTTATAAAAAAAATACACCGTATAATATTTATGATTATATTTGTATTCAAACTATACAATAAATGGGTGGAAAATTTGTTGACAATTTTAGGGTAATTGAAATTAAGGCTTTAAATTCAACTAATTTTTTAATTACAATTGAATCAGAAAATGATTTACCCGAAATACATCCCGGACAATTTGTAAATATTGATATAAAAAACGCTCCCGAAGTTTTTTTGCGCAGGCCTTTTTCAATATTCGAGGTTGATTATTCAAAAAAAACTATCTCTTTAATAATTAAAATATTGGGGAAAGGGTCAAAAAAAATAACTGAAATAAAGCAAGGAGAAACATTAAATATTATTTATCCGTTAGGAAAGGGTTTTACATATCCAAAAACAAACGATAATATTTTACTTGTTGGCGGGGGAAGCGGTGTTGCTCCAATGCTTTTTCTTGCAAAAAAATCAGGAATTAAAAATGTTGATATTATTTTGGGGGCAAAAACTAAGCAAGACCACATTAACGTTGATGAATACTCAAAATATGCAAGCTTATATTTTACAACCGAAGATGGTTCTTTGGGTGAAAAAGGATATGTAACAAACCATACTGCGTTTCAACAGTTAAGTAAATTTACTAAAATTTATGCCTGTGGACCTTATTCCATGATGAAGACTATTGCCAAAGAAGCTCAAAAAGCTGGCGTTTTTTGCGAAGTTTCACTCGAAAATTTAATGGCTTGCGGTTTTGGTGTCTGTTTGTGTTGTATTGAACCAACTAAAAAAGGAAATCTTTGTGTTTGTACACAAGGACCTGTTTTTAACGTAAATGACTTAAAATGGTAGATTTATCAGTAAAAATTCATCAATTGGAATTAAAGAATCCGGTGATGACAGCTTCCGGTACATCCGGTTTTGCTGGTGAAATTAATGACTTTTATGATGTGTCGTTGCTTGGGGCAGTATTACTTAAAGGCATAACACTTAAAAACAGGGATGGCAATGCTTATCCACGCATGGCCGAAACCGCATCGGGAATGCTAAATGCCGTTGGACTTCAAAATAAAGGTGTTGATTATTTTATAAAACATATTTATCCTGCAATTAAAGATTTTGACACATCTTTAATTGTAAACATAAATGGTTCAACCATAGAAGAATATATTGAAGTTGCCGAAAAAATCAATGAATTAGAACATATTCCGGCTATTGAATTAAACATATCGTGTCCTAACGTAAAGGAAGGTGGAATGTCGTTTGGAATTAATAGCCGGAGTTCCGAAATTGTTACGAGAGAAGTACGTAAGGCATATAGAAAGACACTTATTGTTAAATTATCGCCCAATGTTACAGATATAACAGAAATAGCCAAAGCGGTAGAAGGGCAGGGGGCTGATAGCGTATCGTTGGTGAATACTTTTTTGGGTATGGCAATTAATGCTGAAAAGAGAATTCCTTTACTTTCGACAATAACAGGAGGTTTATCTGGTCCGGCAATTAAACCAATAGCTTTACGAATGGTTTGGCAGGTTTACAATGCAGTTAAAATTCCTGTAATCGGAATAGGAGGAATTATGAATGCTACTGATGCCATTGAATTTATGCTTGCCGGAGCATCTGCTGTTCAGGTGGGAACGGCAATCTTTAAAGATCCTTTTATTCCTTTGAGAATAGTTGATGGGATTAATGAATATATCGAAAGGCATGAGATACAATCGGCAAGTGATTTAACAGGGTTATTACAGGTATAGTCTTGTTCAGCTTTCTTTAGTACAGCCATCGTTTAACTATCATTTAATATTTTTTATACACCCGTTGCCCCTTTATCAGGAGGCTTGTTCATCGCTCTATCTGTTCAGCAGCCAAACTATATAGGCAATGTATAACATGATGAAAATAACCCCTTCGGTGCGGTCGAGCATTGCCTTGCGGAAGGTGAAGGCGCACAGAAAAAGTAACACAGACGAGGCAAACATAACGATAAGGTCGCCAGGCAGGATGCCTCCCGTGGTAAGTGGGAATATTGAGGCGCTGGTGCCGAGTATGAAAAAAACGTTGAAAATGTTCGAGCCTATGACGTTGCCCAGCGCCAGCCCAGGTTTTTTCTTGACAGCAGATATTACACTTGCCGAGAGTTCCGGCAACGATGTACCGCCGGCCAGCAGGGTAACGGCAATAACCGTTTCGCTGGCGCCGAGCCGCCGGGCAAGTACTATGGCATTGTTCAGAAACAGTTCGCCGCCGAATATTAGTCCCGCCAAGCCGCATACAATCATAACCGACGAGAACCACAGTGGGCGCTTAACAACAACAGGGCGTTTGGTGGCGCGCTGTCGCCGCGGACCCTGTGCCGAATATACGGTATATATAATAAATACAAGGAAAAACCCGAGCATAAGCAACCCCTCGCTGCGGCTTATCGTGTTGACAGGATATCCCGAAATGAGCGTGTCGGAGGCCACAACAAAGAGCACACCGGCAGCCAGAATGCCAAACCACATGTCTTTTTTGAGCATATCGCGGGTGTAGTGAAGCGGCAGAATCAGGGCGGTAACACCAAGTATGAGCAGGCCGTTGAATATGTTGGAGCCCACAACGTTGCCCACAGCCACGTCGGCCTTACCTTGCAGGGCAGAGAGGAAACTAACCACAAACTCGGGCAGCGAAGTACCCATAGCAACCACCGTGAGCCCTATTATAAACTCAGAAATGCGCATCCGTTTGGCCATATCGGCCGACCCCTCGGTAAGGTAATTCGCCCCGAACAGTATCAGTGCAAGTCCGGCAAGCAACAAGAGAACAGTAAGTGCCATATTTACATTTAAAGATTAAGAGAGTGGCGGGGCTTTGGAGTTAAGTGGTTAGTCGTTATCTGCAGGTTGTATTTATCACACTCACCAATTATTAATCCTCCCAACCAACATTTAACTCCTAACCACTACTCAATTATTAATATCTAAAAATACACCGTAAAGATACGGTAATTAATTGACAATCGACAAGAGCAGTTAACAATTATTAACTATTAACCCCTGAATCACCTGAAGAGTACTTTGCCGCCCAACTGTTCCCCATTTAGGGGGGCGGGGGGTAGATGCCCATGCGCTGCACATTTCCATCATTTTAATGTCCGATGCAGGTATCCAGTATGCCATATTTTAATTTATTTGATTGTTAATAATACTTCGCAATATACAATATATTAATTTTAATAGCAAACAATACATCTTTTTTTGTATGAAAATATCTCTTTTGATGATTGCCGAGCCCTCTTGTGGTGCATGCCGAGCCCTCTTGTGATGCATGCCGAGCCCTCTTGTGGTGCATGCCGAGCCCTCTTGTGATGCATGCCGAGCCCTCTTGTGGTACATGCCGAGTCCTCTTGTGGTACATGCCGAGCCCTCTTGTGGTACATGCCGAGCCCTCTTGTGGTGCATGCCGAGCCCTCTTGTGGTGTATGCCGAGCCCTCTTGTGATGCATGCCGAGCCCTCTTGTGGTGCATGCCGACACCTCTCTTGGTGTATGCCGACACCTCTCTGTTAATTACCCATTGGCCGCTGTTTATTATTAGAATATCAACTAATTAATAATAAA
>JAITWJ010000034.1 GCA_031285325.1 Bacteroidales bacterium | reverse complement strand
GGGTTTCCGGGCTACTTTCTAATAATACAAGATTTTATAAACAAGGCTCGTAAACTTGGTGTTCTTGTAGGGCCAGGCCGCGGGTCTGCAGCAGGTGCCGCTGTTTCGTACTGCATAGGAATTACCAGTATAGACCCCATTAAATACGATTTGCTTTTTGAACGGTTCTTAAATCCCGACCGTATTTCCATGCCAGATGTTGATATTGATTTTGATGATGACGGAAGGCAGCTCGTACTTGAATATGTTACAAATAAATATGGCCAGGATAAAGTTGCCCATATATGTACATTCGGAACAATGGCTACAAAAATGGCTATTCGCGATGTTGCACGCGTTCTGAAATTACCGCTCCCCGAAGCCGACCGGTTGGCAAAATTAGTTCCCGATGCGCCAAAAATGACATTCGATATTGCCTTTAAAAATAGTCCTGAACTCAGAAAGGAAAAAAAATCGGATAATCCACTTATTGCCCAAACCATAAAATTTGCCGAAACATTAGAAGGCTCTATCCGCCAAACCGGCGTACATGCCTGTGGTATCCTCATAAGCCGCGATCCGCTTACCGATCATATTCCCATTATGAAAACCAAAGACGAGGAAATTCTTCCTGCCACGCAGTACGACGGACGTTTTGTTGAAAGTATCGGATTACTGAAAATGGATCTTCTGGGGCTGAAAACTCTTTCGATTATTAAAGAAACTCTTGAGAATATAAAATTTTCAAAAGGTATCGAAATAGATATTAATAAAATACCTCTCGACGACCAAAAAACATTCGACCTTTTCAGTTATGGCGAAACCACAGCTGTTTTTCAATTTGAATCTGACGGAATGAAAAAATACCTTCGCGATTTAAAACCTAATCGCTTTGAAGACCTTGTAGCAATGAATGCACTCTACCGTCCGGGACCAATGGAATATATACCAAAATATATAGAACGTAAACACGGCAGGCAAAAAATTGATTACGATCTTCCTATGATGGAAAAATATCTGAACGACACTTACGGGATAACCGTTTTTCAGGAACAGGTAATGTTACTTTCGAGGATTTTAGCCGGTTTTACACATGGCGATTCCGACACTCTGCGCAAGGCTATGGGGAAAAAACAAAAAGAGATAATGGATAAACTGAAAGTTAAATTTCATGATGGCTGCAAAGCAAACTTTCAGTTTATTGACGAGTGTAAACTGACAGGGAAAAAACCAGAAGATGTTATTGAGAAAATATGGAAAGACTGGGAAGCCTTTGCCTCATACGCTTTTAACAAATCGCACTCGGTTTGTTATGCATTTATTGCATATCAAACAGGGTATTTTAAAGCACATTTTCCGGCAGAATTTATGGCTGCCAACCTCAGCCGGAATTTAGGCAACATTACCGACATTACAAAACTGATGAAAGAATGTAATAGCATGAAATTGAATGTTCTATGCCCTAATGTTAACGAAAGTTTCATAAAATTTACTGCAAACAAAAATGGTGATATCCGTTTTGGAATGGGCGCAATAAAAGGTATGGGCGCAGGAGCAGCACAGTGTATTATAGACGCACGCGAAAAAAAAGGTGAATTCAAAACTATTTATGATTTTGTTGAAAACGTTAACCTTCAAACCGTAAATAAAAAAAATCTCGAAGCACTTGCAATGGCAGGAGCCTTCGACAGTTTGAATGAGATAAAACGTAGTTGTTTTTTTGCCGGTGATGACGAAAACGATTCAACTTCATTTATCGAAAAACTCATAAAATACGGTAACAAAATTCAGAACGAAGCACAAAATATGCAACAAAGCCTTTTTGGCACCTTCGAAACAAGTTCTACCGTTAAAAAACCCAATATACCCAATGTTGAAGAATGGTCTAAATTAATAATGCTTGAAAAGGAAAAAAACCTTATCGGAATTTACCTTACATCGCACCCATTAGACGATTACAAATTAGAATTAGAAAACTTTTGTTCCCGCGATATTTCTTTAAAAGATTTAAAAAACAACATGGAACAATACAAGGAAAGAGATTTTACATTTGGGGGAATGGTAACCGATGTGAGGGAAGGCTTATCGAAAAACGGAAATCGTTTCAGCACGCTTACTCTTTCTGATTATACTGATTCGTACGAATTCTTCTTCTTCGCCCAAGACTATGTGAACTTTAATAACTACTGTAAAACCGGTTTGTTTATAATGGTAAAAGGAACTGTAAAACAACGTTTCAAAAGTGAAAATTACGAATTCAAGATTGCACAAATTGAGTTACTCTCCGAAGTACGTAAAAATTACATAAAAAGCATAACAATAAATCTTCCGTTAAATCAGTTAAACGAAGTTGTGATCGGCGAAATTGAAGAACTTTCAAAAAACAATAAAGGAAACGCATTATTAAAATTCAATATCTTCGATCAGGAAAATAATTTGCAAATTGATATGTTTTCGAGAAATACAAAAATAAATCTTACCGATAATTTTTTTAAGTTTTTTTATGAACACGAAAACATTACATACAGAATTAATTAACTAATTTTATAAATCTAAAATTAAATTTTAACATTAAAACAAATAGAATTATGGCTTTAGAAATTACCGATGCTAATTTTGAAGAATTAGTAATAAAATCTGACAAACCGGTTATGATCGACTTTTGGGCAGCCTGGTGTGCCCCTTGTATGATGATTGCGCCTGTTATAGATGAAATAGCAAATGAATACGAAGGAAAAGCAACAGTTGGTAAAGTTGATGTAGATGCAAGCATGGATGTTGCCGCAAAATATGGTATCCGTAACATTCCAACAGTATTTTTCTTTAAAGGTGGCCAAGTTGTCGATAAACAGATTGGTGCTGCATCTAAACAAGTATATACAAAAAAACTGGATGCAATTTTATAACCACTAACAACCCTGCTTTAATTACAATAATTAAAAATTAAGAACCGACAACAACTTAAGGCTTTTAAGTCTGCCCCGAGCCGGCGTTTCAAACCAGTTATGCTGTTTGTAGTTCGGGGACATTGTTTGTTGGCGAATATTTATATCAATTACGTGCAAAACAATTAATTAAAGGTTCTTTTTAAAAATTATATTTCCTGTTTTTAGAATTTAACGTTTAACATTTTCAAGTATCTTATGCTGGTAAAAACTTTCGGAAGTGCAGTATTCGGAATCGACGCAACAACCATAACCATTGAAGTTGATGTAACAAAAGGTATAAAATTCATGCTGGTGGGGTTACCAGACAATGCAGTTAAAGAAAGTCAGCAGCGAATCGAATCAGCTTTAAGACTAAACGGATTCAAATGGCCGAAATACAAAATAATTATAAACATGGCGCCTGCCGATATCCGAAAAGAAGGTTCAGCTTACGATTTACCGCTGGCAGCCGGCATTCTGGCAGCTTCACAGCAAGTTAATCCCGAAAAACTGAATAAGTATGTTTTAATGGGAGAATTATCGCTCGACGGTACTCTGCAACCCATAAAAGGCGCCCTACCCATAGCAATAAATGCTCGTGCCGAAAATTTCGAAGGATTTATTCTGCCAAAACAAAATGCCAGAGAAGCAGCTGTTGTCGATAAGCTAAAAGTATATGGTGTGGAAAATATTTCGGAGGTTATTGGTTTTCTTAACAATGAACTTGATCTTGAGGAAGTAATTATAGATACACGTGCCGAATTTTATACACAAATAAATAACAATCCACTCGATTTTTCTGATGTAAAAGGACAGGAAAACGTAAAACGCGCCCTCGAAATTGCCGCTGCAGGAAGTCATAATATTATTTTAATCGGACCACCCGGTTCAGGAAAAACCATGTTGGCAAAACGGATTCCAACTATTTTGCCTCCATTTACCCTTAAAGAAGCACTGGAAACAACAAAAATACATTCGGTTGCAGGGAAAATAGACAAAGAAACATCGTTAATGACACAGAGGCCATTCAGGAGCCCACATCACACTATATCTGATGTTGCATTAGTGGGAGGAGGAAATTACCCACAACCGGGCGAAATTTCTTTGGCACACAATGGTGTACTTTTCCTTGATGAACTGCCCGAATTTAAACGTACCGTACTGGAAGTTATGCGCCAACCTCTTGAAGACCGTAATATAACCATTTCGCGGGCAAAATTTTCGGTAGAATATCCGGCCAATTTTATGCTTGTAGCTTCAATGAACCCATGCCCGTGCGGATATTATAATCACCCAACAAAAGATTGCGTATGTGCTCCTGGAATTGTGCAAAAGTATCTGAACAAAATTTCAGGTCCCCTTCTTGACCGTATTGATATCCACCTCGAAGTAGTACCTGTTCCATTCAAAAAACTTTCTGAAATGGGTTCGTATGAAAGCAGTGAAACAGTTAGGGAAAGAGTACTAAAAGCCAGAAAAATACAGGAAGAACGGTTTAAAGAACACAAGGGTATTTATGCCAATGCGCAAATGAATTCAAAACTCAGCCGTAAATATGTGATTCTTGACGAAACCAGTAATGAACTCATACGAAATGCTATGGACAAAATAGGCCTTTCAGCCCGTGCCTACGACCGAATTTTAAAAGTAGCCCGTACAATAGCTGATTTGGAGGGAGAACAAAACGTGCTTTCACATCACCTTTCAGAAGCCATTCATTATAGAAGTTTAGACAGAGAAAACTGGGGAGGATAATATAGAGTCAGTTTAGTTTTCTTTTAAACCAGTAAAAAAACGGTATTCCGGAAAGAGCTGTTAAAATGGCAACTAAAGATTCGTAAGGTCGTTCGAGAAAAGAAAGTATAAGCATTAAAATTCCTGAAAGGATAAAGATTATTTGTACATAAGGATATCCTGGCATTTTAAGCGTACTTTTCCCCGATTTTCTAAGTTTAAAAATACCCAAAACAGCAATAATTGGAAATATACCCAACGAAAACCCCATATAAATAAGTATCTGCTCAAAAGTTCCTGATAATACCATTACTATAGCCAATAAACCTTGAACTAAAACTGAAGCATAAGGTACTCCGAAACGGGAATGTATTTTGGCTGCAAAACTGAAAAAGTAGCCTTGCTTTGCCATAGAATAATACACTCTTGGCCCTAAAATGATAGATGAGCTCAATGAAGAAAACAAGGCAAATGAAATTAGCAATGATATAACTGTTTCTGCCGTTTTACCAAAAGCTAAACCTGCCGCTAAACCGCCAATTTCAGGTTCATCTATAATTTTTTCCGGGGGGATGGCATAAACAAAAAACAAATTCAGCAAAAAATATAAAACCAAAACAATTCCGGTTGAAATGAGCAGTGAACGTGGAATTATCTTTGCCGGATTTTTTATTTCAGAACCAATATAAGTTGCCGCATTCCATCCACTGTATGCAAACATTACAAACAAAAGCGACAAACCAATAGGTTTCCAGTCTTTAAATCCATACGAGAACAATGAATTACCGGTTAAATTGTCAATACTTCCATTACCTATTGTAAAGCCTGTTGCTATTAATCCAACAATTAATACAATTTTCAAGATAGTGAGCCAGTTCTGAATTTTTGCACCAAAAATAATCCCACGGGAATGAATAAAAGTGAAAATAATTATTATCAGAATAGCCAATATTTTGCTAAACAAATCATTACTAATAATCCTGTCAGTCAACAACCATGTTTGAATGTCAGGGAAAGCCCAAACAAAATACTTTGAAAAACCAATTGCCGATGCAGCTATAGGAGCTGAAAAACCCACGATCAACGAAAGCCAACCACTCAGAAAGCCCGGAAGTGGGTGAAATAATTTGGAAATAAAAATGTATTCACCTCCTGCTTCTGGAAAATTCGCCCCTAACTCGCCAAAAGAAAGTGCACCACAAAAAGCAATTAATCCGCCAATTATCCATAGAATTAACATTAACCAGGCATTTCCAAGATAGCCCATTAAATAACCAGTTGTAGTAAATATACCTGCGCCAACAATATTAGCTACTACTATATTTACGACAGGAAAAAGACCTAGCTTTCTTTCTAATTTTCCGTTTAGTTCCAAATAATATTGTTTTTACTTAATTTTGTAACTAATTGATATTCCTGAACGACTTTCCCTATTGACAGTAGTTTTATAACTGTCTAAACTTTCAATATAATTAAGAAATTCACGAACTCCACCTGTACGTTGAGCAACATTGTGGGCAGTAAAACATCCACCAATCACAATTTTAGGTTCCATGTCGGTAAAATAGTTTTTATACCAGTATTTATCGGCATCACTGAAAACAAAATCATATTTGCCCGTAAGAGCGGGAGCAATTTCATGGGCATTTCCAAGACGTGAATCAATATAATCGACTAAACCGGACTGTTTAAAATTTGCTCTGGCCTGAAGGTATCTGTTCTTGTCTATTTCTATGGTTATCAACTTACCTCCTGTTTTACTCAGCGCCCAAGCAATCCAAATAGCCGAATGTCCGGTAGAAGTGCCTATCTCTACTGCCGATTTGTAATTATTTTCAATAATAATATCATACAAAATTTTACCATCCGACAAAGGAACATTCATATCTTTCCAACTTTTTGCATTTTCCTCAAGAAAAGATTTTACTTTTCTATCCAATTCTGTTTCTATATCAGGAAATTGTGCCCAAACCAAATTTGTAGAAACAATTAAAATAACCGCGAATAATAACTTAAATCTCATAAATCCAATTATTTTTATACACGTATAAAGATAGCAATTATTTATTAAAATTCCATATAGAAGATATATTTATAGACTACGTTTTTGATAATAGGAAAATGTTATTACCTTTATAGAGTCTAATTAAATAAAAAGAATTGCAAATGGAGAGAAAAAAGAAAGTCACATTGGTTTTGGTGTATTGCTCCTTTTAGGAGCAGGGATGGTTACAGGCATCAACGCATCAAATGAGAAAAACGCTTGGAATGCTTTAGCCTTTTCAGATATTGAGGCTTTAGTTGATTGTGAGATTACCAAAAAAGTATAGGTTAAATTTTCCTGCAAAGGAGAAAACACTTGCTCAGATATTGCTATGGGGCATACATTAACTTGTGATGGTACTAAGTAGTAATTTTTATGATGTTAACTTTTTTATTCTGCCAGCTACGTAGGTTAAAAATCGTAATTGGCAGAATATTTCTAAGTTGGTATGTATTATGTTAAATATAACGAGACCATTATTTGTATTGGTCATAGCATTGTATCTTGTCGGATGCAAAAGACATAGTCTTGTAGAATGGCCTGTAACAGAAAAGTTGGAGGTCTCTGTTAAGGGAAGTGCCAAACCGTTGAAAGCCGAAATCGTAGAGGCATCGTACGATTTCATTTACGCGAAAGACTTTTTCGTTTATCAAGACAGTATAATGATAGTGTTGAACAAAGCGAATGTAGATGTCTATTTTGTAGAATTTTACAACCTTAATTCGGATAAGATTATAAACAGATTCATAAGAATGGGCAACGGTCCGGGGGAAATGCTTAATACATTGGCTCATGTCAGGAGGAACGAACTATTTGTGCATGATTTTGCCAAAAACCAAATCGTATCAATAAATATTGATTCTGTACTGTACAAGCCCGATTACCGTATTGAATCACCGATTCGATTCAGCAATAATGTAGGTTCTCCTTTTGTGACCTTTTATCGGTATAATGAATTGATAATGCAAAATCCCTTTCATTTTTACGACAGAGAACTGAGAGTTGATAATAAAGTTCCACGTTTTATTACTACTGAAAACGGTAATAGTACTAGATCACCGTTATTATACATACAATGTTTCTCAGGGGTTTATAATTCCCAATCATATCAATAATAGATTGGTCTATGCCTCTAATTTTTTTAGTGAAATTGAATTATATGATATGAATTTAAATCCGATTAAGTTGGTTATAGGGCCAGATGCTCTAAAACCCACATATCGTTTGGATGGCGGCGGTAATCAGATAGTTTTCGACAGAACTGTCCCTTATGCCTATCGAAATTATTATATAGATAATAATTATTTTTATTTATCTTATATAGGAGATTATTTTACTATAGATACTCAATTAAAAAATTTTAAATCTTGGATATTTAAATTTGATTGGGATGGGAACTTTATTGAAAGTTTCCACTCTCCGGAATATATAAGTGCAATTTCCAAATCGTCAAACAATGACATTTTTTATGGAAGAGGATTTGATAAGGATGGGACAACAGTATTGTGGAAACTATCTATAGTAGTCGGATAAAGTAAGTTTATGAAAATAAATACATTCTATAATTCAAATTAGTGAAAAATCAAAGTGTTATCGGAGAAGGTTATTTTATTCACTAAACTACCATTGCTTATTATCAAGTTTTTTAATGGTTCATTATTCCCAAAAGGATACGATGATTCAGTTAGAATATGAACCGGGGTTGTTTTTTCGAGACTCTTTGTGTTATATTGTTCTAAATAATAATCTAATAAAGTTGTGTGATTTTTATTCAGAACTCCATATATGGAAATATTATCAACTTCAATTTTATCTGCCATTTTAAGGAATCTAATATAGTCTGCTATACAAGTCGAGCATTCCGAATTAACCAAATACACCATCACAATCCCTTTTTGTCCTTTTATTTGGGCCAACTGTTTCGCGTCAATATCTATTTTACAATTGTTTCCTTTATCGCTTTCCGTTTTGAATAGGGCTGCGTTTCGCCATATCCAAGCCTCAACAGTATGGTTGGGTATTCCGAAATGTGTAACCGTTCTGCCATTTCCTCCTGACTTCGACACTTTTATTTCATTGATTTTGTAACTGTATATCAATAAGCTAATTGCAGATTTTGCGTCACCGATTTGGGTGACGCAAAATCTATAATCAATTATATTACAGAATATTACAAAATTGAGGAAACAAAAGTGTCGAAGTCAGGAAAAGCGTATCGAAGCCCATGTGTGCATCTGTTTTGTCGCTTACAAAGTTTACAAGGAATTGGAACGGATTCTAAAGCTAAACCATATCAACCTGAGTGTAGACAAAGTTTTGAATATAGCCAAAACCGTAACTACTTTGAAAATCAAACTCCCAGAAAGTGGGGAAACCCTCACTAAAACTATGCTACTGACTCCAAAGCACAAATCAATAGAATCGTTGTTCGACAAAAAATTTTGGAAAAGGTTTTAGGGTGACGCATTGTCGAAGTCAGGAAAAAATACGCTGCTTTTGCCTGTATCAGCTTTTGTGAAAATAGACCGGCAGCGTATTTACGATTTTACACTGGTACATCATAGTCATAAGGATTTTTATAGTAAATCTTACTTCCTATATCCCTCTTGTCGATAATTCTGCACAGCCTCAACCGTATAACTTTTCCCTGCCTCTGTTGCTATATCGTATTCGTAAACAGGGCGCAGGTCGAAGCCTTTCAGCGACGCCTCAATTGAGACGACGGGGGCAGCAGGAGCAATGGAGTTCAGCAACGCATTAGGATTTTCACCCTGCGCCTCGGTCAATCCATTGCCAGTTAGCGGCACGTAAGAGCGCAAGCGCAGGTTACCGCCGAACTTCGAGCCGATCGTTGCCTTAGTCAGTCGTCCACCTGCCCAGCATATCGCCACCTCGAAACCACCTCTGGCCACTAGCCCGGAAATCTCGCCGGCACTCCACACGTCAGGGATGGCGGGCAACAGGTGTACCGCCCCATCGTGGCTCTGTACCAGCATCTCGGCCACGCCGGCCGTCAATCCGAAGTTGCCGTCAATCTGGAATGGCGGGTGTGCCGTGAAAAGGTTAGGGTAGGTGCGCCCATCGTTGCGGCGCTCGCCGTTGTTGAGTGTCAACATGTTGTTTACGATAGTGTAGGCATGGTTGCCGTCCAACAAGCGTGCCCAAAGGTTGACCTTCCAGCCGATAGACCAGCCCGTAGCCATGTCGCCCCTGTAAAGAAGCGAGTTACGCGCTGCCTCGAACAGTTCGGGGGTGGTATATGGTGAGATCTGGTTACCGGGGTATAAACCATAGAGGTGAGAAACGTGGCGGTGCTCGTTGCGCGGGTCGTCAACATCCTCCAGCCACTCCTGCAACTGTGTGTGGCGGCCGATGTGCATCGGTGGCAGTTTGGCAGCCGTGGCCAGCAGTTTTTCGCGGTAAGTGGCATCCCCGCCGAGGATCTCGTTGGCCACCGCGGTGCGGGTCAGCATGTCGTACGCCAACTGGTTATCCATAGTCACCCCGGCGGTCACCGGACCCTGCTCAGGCGAAACGGAAGGAGAAATGACGAGCCAGCCGTTACGCGGGTCTTCAACCAGCGCTGTGATCAGGTAGTCCGACGCCCCTTTCATCACGGGATAATATTCGGCTAAAAAAGCGCGGTCGCCAGTAAAAAGATAGTGCTCCCACAAGTGTTGTGAAAGCCATGTACCGCCACTGGGCCACATTCCCGCCGCTGCAAAGTCGATAGGGCCAGTTACCCGCCATATGTCGGTGTTATGATGAGCCACCCAGCCCTCGGCGCCATAGAGTGTTTTTGCTGTTCCCTGTCCGCTCTCGCTCAGTTCGCGGATCATCGCGAACAACGGCTGGTGGGTTTCGGTAAGATTTGTTACCTCGGCAGGCCAATAATTCATCTCTGTGTTTATGTTGATAGTGTACTTGCTATCCCACGGCGGCACCAAGGCATTCGTCCAGATACCTTGCAGGTTAGCTGGCTGGCCGCCAGGTTGCGAGGAACTGATAAGCAGGTAGCGCCCGAACTGGAAGAGCAACGTCACCAGCGACGGATCCTGATCCTCGGCATAGCGTGCGATTCGCTCGGTGGTCGAGGGTAACGAATCGGCCGGTAAGCTACCAAGATCGAGTTTCACCCTGTCGAACTGTTCGGCAAATATTTCCGAATGGGCTTCACGGGCAGACCTGTATTCCTTTTGCTTTGCTGCGGATAGCTTAGACGCCGCACGCTTGGCTGGGTCAGCATCGAGGGTCTTATAATCGGTGAAATTTGTGCCAATCGAAATGTATATCGTCGCCTCGGTAGCTCCTTCAACCGCGATCTTATCTCCGGTCAGAGTCATATCGCCGCCTTTGTTTTGGACGGTAGTGTGGGCCTGATAGCGCACTTTGCCCTCGATCCCCTCGTGTGCGGTACCTTCGCCCGAGAGTACCAGCACATCGCCCTGCACCGCCACCGTGTGGGGTGCAGGGGATTTATAGGAGGCCTCAAACGAGAGCGCGCCCTTTTGGCTGGCGGTGATCCGCATCACAATCACATCGTCGGCAAACGACGAAAAAGCCTCGCGCCGGTATTCCACTCCGCCCACAGTGTAAACGGTCGTGGCGATGGCTTTACTGATATTGAGCTCGCGGCGGTAGCTCTTGGGGTTCTCGTGGTTGGAAAAATCTAGTATCAGGCTCCCTGCTGTCTGGAACGGCATGCCGTGGGTACGCGAAAAAAAGTTCTGGTTGTTCAACTCCTCCGCCTCACGATTTTTACCCTCAAAGATCAAACTACGTATCTCCGGCAGAGCTTCAAATGCCTCAGGGCGGTTGTTGCGGTAGGGGCCACCGCCCCAGATCGTCTCCTCGTTCAACTGGAGTTCCTCTTGTGCAGCACCACCATAAACCATCGCCCCAAGGCGCGAATTACCCAACGGCAGAGCCTCCTCCCAACGCTCGGCCGGGCGGTCATAACTCAGTTTCAACTCATTTTGCGGGGCACGTGTACAGGTAACAAAAGATACGAGCACTAATACATAGATTAGTCTTTTCATAAGTTCAAAAGATTATTTTCTGAATAGCAGTGGTACGAATTCGCGCAGCGAACGGCGCCAAGTGAGCCATTCGTGAGCTGTACCGGGCGATTCGTAGTAAACAGCGTTTTTGATCCCTTTACCTTTCAGTGCCTCAACATAAAGGCGCACACGGTCAGGATTCTCATTAGAACCGATGCTCAGAAACATCAGTTTCATCTGCCGATTAAAAGCATCCATGTCGTTGTAAATACCGTTATATGCCGTCGAAATTTGATCCACCGCTCCGGCGCCACCGCTGAACCCACCCATCCAAGCAAATTTATCGAGATTGGGCATCACCGTCTGGAAGGTATGGCCACCACCCATCGACAAGCCGGCCATAGCACGGCTTTCTCTGTCAATATTCGTGCGGTAGGTGCGGTCGATCATTGGAACAATTTCTTTCACTAATATTTCAGGGAAGATACTAGGTGCCCGGCGTCCCGGGGCGGGTTGAATGGCCCCAGGCCGTTTGTCCGTTCCGTAGCCAAGGTCCATCACCACAATCATAGGCACAGCATTGCCCCCAGCTATCAGGTTGTCCATAATCTGGTGCATACGTCCCTGGCGTACCCAGCCTGTTTCATCCTCACCGCTGCCATGCTGGAGGTATAGTACCGGGTATTTTTTACTGGGATTGGAATCATATTCCGCAGGTGTGTAAACGAAACAACGGCGCCAACTTTGCGTGATATCCGACCAATATTGGCGTTCGCGCACTTCGCCGTGAGGCACGTTCTGTGGCTTGTCATACGCTTCTCCCTCTGGGATTTCGATCGCGCTCACCCAAGCACCCATTCCGTAATAGGTCTTACCAGCAGGGTCGGCTGTCGATACACCGTCAACAATCAACTGATAGTAATGGAATCCCACCACTTCAGGACCTGGCGACTGATAATACCAAGTGCCATCCGCCTGGCGGGTCATAGGATCGCGAAAACGAATTTGGACACTCTCGGCGTTGGGAGCGTAAACACGCCAGTAGGTTTTGCCCTCCGTGTCTACACGAGGCCATTGAGCACCATCAAGATTGTGCTCGTTAGGAAATGTACCTACAGGATATTCTGACATGGAAGCTGGCTGCTGTGCCACGCTGTTAAACGACAAGGCAAACAGAGTAGCAAAAAATAGATTTTGTGTTTTTTTCATTGGTATATTTATTTATATTAATGTTTAATCTTATTTAGATTTAAGTTATTGCCGTTCTTTCAGTTGATTCATGAAATAGAGACTGACCTTTTCTACGATCACCTCTTCGAACTTAGGGACCTGACTTTGGATCTGGGCTACTTCGGCCGCGGTCTTGGGTGGCACGGTAATTCCCGCTTTCGTCTGCTCAACCCACGCCATGCGCCCGTCCGGCAGATAATAGAGGTAGTCCACGCACACGCTCCGGCGGCCTATGGCACCCTGAATATTATCGAGTATCAGGGCCGCATTATGGTAGAAGAGATAGTCCAGGCCCTTGAACTCGACTATACCGGGGTGGATCGTGAAGCTGTTCTCTGCCATGCCCGTCAGTCGGCCGCGGTAGGTCCAAGGACCTTCCATGCTCGGGGCGGTAGCGTAGCTGATCGTTTCACGTCCCTCGCCGCGCGAGGCAAAGTCCAGGTAATAGAGTTCCCCGTGCCGGCTGAGCCACGGTCCCTCTATAAAACCAGGCATCCGCAGAATTTCGATAGGACCATCGAGTTCGATCATATTGGGTTTCAGTTTGACGATGAAACAGGTACCGTTGCCCCAGCTCATCCAAGGTGTACCCTCGGCATCGATAAGTACGGTGGGGTCGATATCATTCCACCAGCCGCGCGGCCCGTTGGGAGTCATATCGTCCGAAACCAGGGGCTTGCCGAGCGCGTCTACGAAGGGCCCCGTAGGGCTGTCGGAGACCGCAACCCCGACCAGCCGGCTATTGTACGGCTCACCGGCCATAGCAGTAACGTAATAGTAGAATTTCCCGTTATTTTCGACAACCTGCGAGGCCCACGCCTCGCCCGTCCCCCAACTGAAATCGGTCGGGGCGAGCACCGCGCCGTGATCCGTCCATGTCTTCATGTCCTCGGTCGAATAGCACAGCCACTCGGTAATGTTGAATTCTTGGCCCCCGCCGGCAGAATCCTGCCCGGGATAATACTCGTCGTGGCCGACATAAAGGTATAGCGTTCCGTCGTGCACCAGCGGCGCAGGATCGGCGGTGAAGTTATCCGTAACAAGCGGGTTGCCCTTGGGCATGAACGTTTTTTGCTCCGTTTTAGGAGCCGATGCACAGGCCGCCAACAATACGAACGTTATAACGATGCTGTTTCTCATGTTTTTATTTTTGAAACCACTTTGCGACTATTTCTCTGAGAACATCCAATAATCAAAATACATCAAGTGGCTAGCCGGCTGGCCGCGCACCACGAAATAAAGATCGTACACGCCAGTGGTCTTCGGGATGTCTATTGTGCGCAATGCCCAGCGGTCACTACCTCCCGTGCGTGGTACGCGGATCGAGCCCAGTAACTCACCTTCAACTCCGCCGATACGAATCTCCAAACGGATCGGGTCATTGTGGGTGGTAGCAATCCGTGCTGTGAATTTCGTTGCACCTGTATCACGGAAATCCACATCGCGCACCTTTATGTAACTACCATCCTTGTTAGCGGTAACGAAGACACCTACCTTATCATTCTCTGCCGACTTGAAACCTTCAGAGAAAGCGATTGTCTCGGCTTCTGTCTTTTGGTACGGGTTGAGCACAGCCAGTCCTTGTGCAACACTCTGTTCGGTCATGTCCATTTGAACGACCGAGCCGTCGGCGTTGAATTTCAATTCCTGCACACAGATCGAGCGGTTGAATCCTCCTCCGCCCGGCAATCCAGCATTGTGGTAAAAAAACCATGTCTTACCGCCGAAATCAACCACTCCAGGATGATTGGTGAAAGCGCCACCCTGCGCGGGCATAACCACTCCACCGTACTTCCATGGCCCCATAGGGCTATCACTGGTCGAATAGCCAATATGCTCCGGCAGTGGGCCGCCAGGCCAAAAAAGATAATATGTTTGTGCACGTTTGTAAAGCCACGGTCCTTCTTCGTAGAGGGTATTCCGGCGCTCATCACCATCCCTCTTACCAAAAGATTCCTCGGTCATAGGTACATGGACAATATCGCCGGAATATGAGATCATATCCTCATTCAACTTGACATAATAGTTGTTCGGGTTACCCCAGTATAAATAGGCCTGCCCATCGTCATCTATGAACACACTCGGATCAATATCACCATGGCCACTGCGCACCAGCGGCTTACCGAGCGGATCGTAAAACGGGCCATAAGGACTGTCCCCCACTGCTACACCTATCGCACCGCCCTCGGTTTTCGATGTCAGGGGCACATAAAGGTAGAATTTTCCGCCTCGCTCTATGGCCTGTGGTGCCCAAGCGTCACTACGTCCCCATTCGAAATCAGTGTAATCAAGCACCGCACCGTGATCGGTCCAATTTACCATGTCATCAGTCGAATAGACACGCCACTCGTCCATTGTAAACCAACTGGAACCATCCTCATCGTGGGTGGTATAAACATACAAACGGCCATTCCAAACCATAGGCGCCGGATCAGCGGTGTATTGGGTTTGTACTATCGGGTTCTGGGCAACCACTGCAGGTGTGCACATCGCAAGTACCAGCAAGGAGAAAATCATGTTTTTTTTCATGAGATTATTTTTTATTTATGTTTTCGAATACATCATTTTTTTAGCAGGGCGGAAAATTTTATACACTTGAATTATTTGGAAAATTTCCAGTAATCGAGATTAAACAACTCGTTACGGCCGCCACGAAAAACTAAACAGAGATCATGTACACCCTCTACCCTATCGACACGAGCGATGAAAGTCTTCCAGAAATTGAGGGCGATAGTATTGCTGATGTCACAAATGCCGATCTGCCGCCCCTCGGGGCCGCCCAAGCGGATCTCAATCTCACCACCGGTTATCGAAGCTGCGCTGATTTCGAATGAGGAGGCCCCCTCTCCGAAATCAACACCCTTAACGATGAAGTAATCACCAGCATGCGACTGAGTGACATACATGCCAACCGCCGCGCTACGTGCTGTCTTAAGCCCCTCACTCCAACTAATGGTTTCAGCCTCTATCCTTTGATAAGGGTTGATGGACTGAAACTGTTCCACCTCCTTGACTTCAGCCCACCATGGCAGTTCACGGATAGTACCGTCTGGGTTGTAGGTAATTTCGGCAACGCATACCGAGCGCCGCTCATGGTGCTGGTCGGTGATAGCAAAGTTGAGTGAAAAATTGAAACCGAAAACATACGAACGCCCTTTATAGTCGATGATTCCCGGATGATTGCCAGTCGCCCGGCGATCCGGCGGCATGATGTAGCCTTTGAACTCCCAAGGACCTATGGGGCTGTCGGCCATAGCGTAGCCGATCCCCTCAGGGCAACAGGTACTGGCATAAGCCATATAATACCGGCCCTCACGCTTATATACCCATGGTCCCTCCTGATAATGGTATGGGTTTGCCTGCCCTTCGACCTTGCGAACCAGCGGATCTTTAATTATCTGTCCAGATATCGATATCATGTCTTCGTTCAGTTTAACATAATACAGGTTCGGATTGCCCCAATACATCCATGCCTGCCCATCATCATCGATAAGAACAGTTGGGTCAATATCTTCCCAGTGCTCTTTTTGCCACACGATGGGCTTGCCAATAGGATCGACAAACGGGCCGTAAGGCGAATCCGACACCAATACACCAATACCATTGCCATGAAGGGGGCAATACATGTAAAATTTACCGTTTCGCTCGATCACTTCTAACGCCCAAGCACCGTTATCACGGGTCATCCAACTGAAATCAGTAAGCGAAGCTACCACGCCATGATCTGTCCAGTTGACCATGTCTGTTGAGGTGTAGAGCAGCCAGTTTTTCATGCGGAACTGCCCCTGCCCCGCCGGAGCATCGTCCTCGTCGTGGGAGGTGTAAAGAAACACCGTATCATTGTACACCATAGGTGCCGGATCAGCCGTAAAACTGGTTTGCACAATTGGTCGCTGGGCTGTTGCAAAAGCAGTCAATGAGACTACCAACATCAATGTAAAGATTCGCTTAATATTTTTCATAATTTTTTCGTTATTTCATTTCCATTGTAAGAGAAAGTTTCTATCGAATTAGTCTTTCCATCTTCAATCAAAGTAACGCGGAAATTGCGCCTCTCGATCATTCCCTGATAGTTCCCCTGACGGGCACCTATGGTCAACGTGCGCGCCGAGTCATCCCAGTCGAAGGTGATCTCGGTGTATTGGCTCTTTTCGTAGTTGTAGTTGTCGAACTCGTCCTCGTATAGCACGAAACTGCCATCTGCGCCGTTGTACACGCGAATATCCAGGTTGTCCCAAGGTTTCTCCTCAGCGTACTGTACCGCCGGGCCGAAAGGTACGATCGCCCCGGCACGAACATAGAGCGGGATCACGTCGATCGGAGCCTCGCGCTGGACGGTTTGTCCTCCGCTGTACTTTTGATTTGTCCAAAAGTCATACCAGTCGGCCCCTTGGGGCAGATAAACGTCACGGTATTTGACAGTCGAGAAATCGGCCTCGCGGACGGCGGTGCGTCCCTCACCGCTCACCACGCGGGTGTACATCGGCTCAACGACAGGGGCCACCAACAGCGATTTACCGAATAGAAACTGGTCACCGATATTCCAAACAGCCTTGTCCGCCACAAAATCCATCTCCAACGCACGGAAGATGCTCCCGCGGCGATGGGTAACGTCCCACGAGGCGGAATAGATATATGGCAACAAGCTGTATCTAAGATTTATATATTTCTCGATAGCGTCATAGACGGGTTGGCCTTTTTCGCCGAACTGCCAAATTTCGCGCGGAGCGTCGGCACCATGCGAGCGCATCATCGGCGTGAAGGTACCGAACTGGAGCCAGCGAGCGTATAGCTCGCGATAATCAGGGTCTTCGAGCCGGCGAGGATAGTTGCCCAAGAAAAAACCGCCGATGTCGGTGTTCCAATGTGGGATACCTGTCAGTGAGAAGTTCAGCCCAGCGGGAATTTGGCGGCGCAGCACATCCCAGGTGGCCTGCACGTCGCCCGTCCATGTGTTGGCGCCGTAGCGCTGTTGACCAGCAAAAGCCGAGCGGGTGAGGATAAAGACGCGGCGATCGGAATTCAGCGCCCGCTGGTTGTCGTACACCCCACCAACGCTCAGCAGCGGATAAGCGTTGCGCACTTTGCGGAACGAGCCTAAATAGGTTTGGTTGTCCATGTCCTGCGGACGGAAGTCGAGGTGGTCGGGCTCGGTCGAGTCCATCCACCAACCATCGATACCTAAGGAGAGGAGGCCATCGCGAAGGTGCTCCCAGTAAATCTGGCGTGCCCCGGGATGGAAAGCGTCATAGGGTTTCACGCCTGAGGGATAGTCGCGATTGGGCGGCCACTTGCTGGAGCCCGACTGCGGCCAAGTGCCCATGTCGAGCAACATGCCTTGGGGTTCCATCGCCCTGTATTGTTTGGTCATCGACCCAAAAGAGGCCCAGATTGAGATGACCATTTTGGCATTCATACCGTGGATATCACTCATCATGCGTTTGGGATCGGGGAACTCTTCGTTGAGGAATTCCATCGCATTCCAAAGATAGTTACTGCCCCAGTACTGCCAGTCCTGAATGATCCCATCAAGCGGCACGCCCAATTCGCGGTAACGGCGCACAATGCCCACTGTTTCGTTCTGGCTCTTGTAGCGCTCCTTGCTTTGAAAAAAACCGTAAGCCCACAAAGGAAACATCGGCACGTCGCCCGTCAGCGCACGCATCTGCGCTACGACGCCGTCCGCATTGCCGCCGTACATGAAATAGTAATCCACGCAGTCGCCAACTTCCGAACGGAAGGTGGTTCCCTCAGTGTTATCAGTGAAGCGCGTGGGCGAATAGTTGTCCCAGAAGATACCGTAGCCCTTAACGGACTGAAAGAAGGTAACCACGTCTTCTGTATTGCCCTGAATCAGGTTTTTATCGACACCCCGCTGCGACAATTGCCCGTTTTGCAGCTGCCCCAGCCCGTAAACAGCCTCGCCGTCCTCCAGCACGAAGGACTGGCCGACGCTGAATGTCTTCACCCCCGCATCGTTGAAGTCGGTGAATGTCGGGACCGCCTTTTCGCGCAGTAGCGTCCGCCCGTTTCGGGTTAAGAACGAAACAATGCCCGTGCGCAAGTCGAGATCGATCCGTAACTCGTCACTTTCTATCCGCACGGCGTTGCCCCGCCGGCGGGCAGTGAAATCGACCGCTGTGGGGACGGCGATGACCGACAGACTCTGTTTGGAGTACTCCCACCTTTCGGGCGACTTGAGTATCCGGACTATCGAGGGATTATAGAACTGTACTTCTATCGCCGTGCCACCGACGTTCATGCGCACACCCTGCGAAGTGGTTTCGAAATCTTGCGCGAATAGTTGACCGGTGAAGAGCAAGCCAAGTAACAGATATAATGATTTCTTCATAATACAATGTTTAGTTTATTAAATTTCGAGCCGTCAATATAATAAAAATATTTTATTATATTAAATCGTACAAGCAGTTTCAAAAATTATTTTTATCTTTTGCAACATTAACACAATCACAATATGAGAAAAATCATAGTTTTCATGTGTTTCCTATGTCTGTTGGGAGTGATGCTGTCGGCTCAAACACCGGACTAAAGTAAAGAGTTTACGATTCGGGGCGAGATTGCCGGACTGGCCGTGGGTGAAACGTTACGTTTCGAACGGATCGGATTACCGGATTGGAAGATGATGCCCGGCTTTGAAATAGTGGTATCTACACCTGACAGATTTGAATATACTGGCCAGCAGTTGCATATCGAATATTACCTAATGACCTACCTACCCTGCACGGGTGAGTTTCTCGAAACAACCAAAAGAGGGCTGGCGATACTCATTGACGGAGGAACAGTGAAGGTGACTGGCAGCAGGGACTGGATCTATTTCAGCCGGATCGACGGCTAGGCGTTCGGTGAACAACCGCTGTTGCGCGAAGCGACCGATCTTGAAGATTCGATCCAACGAGAACGCTCACGCTACCTTCAATTACGCCAAAGCGCTTTCGACACTGGCAACACAGTCAAAGCACAGGAGTATGCACGGCTATTCAACGAATTTCGCCGGGAAGAGGATGAAAAACGAATACGTACCTTACAAACCGGATTCATGCAAAGCTATCATTCTCCGCCATGGAGTTTGATGAACCTATTGATGCGTTCGTCTTACACGCCGGCCGACACTCTCGAAACCTATTACAGCCGTCTCGACACTCCAACCCGAAATAGCCACTATGGTGTACTGCTCCGGAAAAAGATCGATGACATGATACGCTTGTTACCCGGACAGCCCGCGCCCGACTTTAGTGTAACTTTGCCGAATGGCACGGTAATGGATTCTGAAAAATTCCGCAAAAAATACCTGCTGATCTACCATTGGGGATTCTGTCCCGGCTCGATCCAAAGAGAAAAGGATGCCACGGAGTTGTATAACCGTTTCAAAGATCATTTTGAAATACTAGGCATCACCGTAAGTCTCGATGCCATTAAGGAGGCGGCACAAACGACTCCTCCCGATGCCGAATTTGAGGGGATTAACCTTAGAACGACCTATGAAAGTATGTCCGTCCATCCATGGATCGACATTGAGGACGGCACGGATGGAAACCATAAAATCAGTGAGATGTACGCCTTTGCCGGTTTTCCGTACTTCATTCTGATCTCGCCCGACGGGAAGATCGTGTCCCGCGGATTCCACGAAACATTTTTCGAGGCGAAAGAAATACTGGAGAACCAATACGATAAAAAATAATATAGATCTTCGCATTGTGTATATTGTGCTTATATGACAGGGAAAGAGAAAAAATTGTACGCGATTTCCCCAAAAATGGCTCGCCTTTGTAGATGAATGTCAAACTGTATACATCAAAAAAACGGAAACAAAACAACCATCGAACATTATCTGCCTCTTGCATAAACTCAACTGAACATACCACAAGTATACAAGTAAACATGGAAGGACAAAACTCATCAAAAACAAAAATTCACATAAACCTAGTGTTGTTTCCGTTCTGCTACCACAGTGCCCAGAACAAGACTCGAACTTGCACACCGGAACCGGCACCAGCCCCTCAAGCTGGCGTGTCTACCAATTTCACCATCTGGGCATATCTGAAATATACGGATGCAAAACTATAAAATTTCTCGTAAAAGAAAATACAAAATTTAAAACTATTTTTTTCGATTATATTTTAGGATCTTCCTTCAAACTTTAAACAACCGGCATCAACATTATTGTACCTAAAATAATAACACGTTATTTTTACCATTTTAGGCAAGCTGTCAATAGAATTATCTTTCCTCCTGTTTCCTTGAAGAATAAATAATGTTCAGTGCTGCAGCTTTACGCAATTCCTGCTTTATATCGCTGACAATCCCCATTCTGGTATTTTCATCTACTTTTAATGATGTAATCATCATAGGCCTTTCCTCTTCTGCACGGGATTCACGCTCGGCAGCAATATAACTCTGAATATCTTCTACATTGGCAAACTGATCATTAAGCTGGATACGAGATGCTATTCCGTATGTTTTTTCGTATTGTTGTAAAGGTTCGCCCACATAAATATAACTTACCAGAGATTTCTTCTCAAGTTTCTTTAACTCTGTAGCAGATGGGAGTTTTATATTTACTTTGTAGGAAACTTCACGCATTGTAGTGGTTACCATGAAAAAGAACAATAACATGAATATAACATCAGGTAAAGATGCTGTCGGGATTGGGGGCAACTCTTTTCCTGTTTTCTTTTTAAATCTTCTCATAAATTAATTTATTCTTATATTACTTCTTTTGAGGTTCTGCTTCTGAAATTCTTGAAGGATAAATTATACGAATTGCTTCCTGCTGGTCTTCTTTCAATTTATCATAAGACTTGCCGAACTGTTGTTTGGCAAGTTCGTCCCTGAGTTCATTAATGGCAGCAATCAGTTCGTTTTGAACAGCTATATAAGTTTTATATTGTGTATCAAGGTCGTTCCGTAACGAAATTACAGCATTTTTAGCAACCATAACTTCGCCAAAGTATGGAACATAAACAGGCTCTTTTTCCGGTAAATTTGAATCATTATGTGGATTCGCTAAAAATTCTTTAGTTTTTTCCCGCAGAAATCTGATATCAGTATATTCGTTCTCAACAAGTAAATCGTTATCTTTGTTAACTAATATAATGAAAATATTTCTTTCATTAATCTGCTTATTAATATCTTCTGTCTGATCTGCCCATGGCGGAAGCCTTCTTTCAAGACCGCTATCAATATCCATAGTTGTTGTTACCAAGAAAAATATTAGCAACATAAAGGCAATGTCGGCCAGTGATGCTGCTGGTATTTCAGGACATTTTCTTGCCATGATTAATTTGGATTATCTGAATAAACGGGATATTGGTGAAAGTGCAATTAAAAGCACAGCAAATCCAATCAAAATATATGTTGTATATAACCCCATATCAATAAGCTTAGCCACTTGTATCGTTAAAATTCCATTATTTATATATTTTTCAACACCAAAAAACTGTGGTAATGAATCGGATGCAAACAGGTAAGAGAACAAAATAACAACAGCAAAAGATCCTGTTGCTATTAATACTTTTTTGGTACTCTTTAAATCGTTTATAGCCTGAATTAAACCGGATAAAACGGCAAATACTGCACCGGCAAATATCAAAATATATGCCCATATTAAATTTGAATCTATCCAATTGATAGCGGCTGGCGTTTGCTTATTTACGCTAATATTGGTAAAAAGCAATATAATAAGTACTGCAGATACAAAAATAAGTACCCGTAAAAATATGATAGTTATTTTCCCTATGTTGTTCATAGAGTTTTATTTTTTATGTTATGTTTTACCAAAAGATCTAATAAAGATATGGAAGCATCTTCCATACTATTTACTATTGAGTCAATTTTACTGACACAGTAATTATAAAAAACCTGAAGGATAATAGCTACAACCAAACCACCTACTGTTGTAATCAAAGCTATTTTAATACCGTTTGCTACCAACGATGGGCTAATATCACCTGCCATTTCTATGGCATTGAAAGCATCGAACATACCTATTACTGTTCCCAGAAATCCTAACATAGGTGCAAGCGCAATAAAAAGCGCCATCCAACTTAAGCCCTTTTCGAGTAAGCCTGCCTGTACTCCACCATAAGAAATAACAGATTTTTCAACCATATCTATCCCTTGCCCTGCCCTGTCAAGTCCCTGATAGAAAATGCTGGCTACAGGCCCGCGCGTAGAACGGCAAACATTTTTAGCAGCCTCTATGTCTCCATTTTCTATAGCTTCTTCGACTTTAACCAATAATTTTTCTGTATTGATTGTAGAAAGATTAAGGTAAAGTACCCTTTCTATTGCAAAGGCCAACCCCAGTACCAAGCAAATTAATACAAAGGACATAAAAACAGGTCCTCCTTCAATAAATTTTTGTTTTAACTGACTGTGAAATGATTGTCCTTCTTCAGAAACCGCCGCCGCCTGTTCTTCCTGATCGGCTGTTTCATACATAATTTCAGTGGCTGATTGCTGTGTAGTTGTTTTTTCTTGTGCAAACACAATTTTCGATGCCCCAAAAAACAACACACAAAATATTGTCACTAACAAGGAAATGTTTTTCATAATTGATTTAATTTTCAAAAAAATTAGCATAAACTATATATCAAACGGTATTTGTTTGATGTCTTTAATTAAAGAAGAACAATTATCAAGGATAAACCAAAACAAATTACACGAACTGATAAACAGTGGCAAGTTAGAGAAAAAAATCAAAATGGCAATATAACACAACTACATATTTTTAATACCTCCCAATTATTACTTTCTATATTGTGATTAGAGGAATAATTAAGAAACTGTTTTTGAATTTCAGGAAACAGGGAAAAACAATTAAGAATGGATAATTGATAATTCCCCCCGCCGCCGCTCCGCTCCTTGCTGGTGGTAAAAACGGTTTTAAACCCTTTGCGACAATGTCGCAAACGCGAAAAAGGCGACTTTACCTCTTGCCACAGCGTGGCAACGGGTTAAAAGATGAAATTCCTTCTTGCCACAGCATGGCAAAGACTAAAAAGATAAAAATACCTCTTGCCACAGCGTGGCAACGGGTTAAAAGATGCAATTCCTTCTTGCCACAAAATGGCAGAGGGTAAAAAGATAAAAGTACCCCTTGCCACAGCGTGGCAGATAGCAAAAAGATGAAATTCCTTCTTGCCACAAAATGGCATAGAGTAAAAAGATAAGAATACTCCTTGCCACGGTGTGGCAGAGGGCAAAAAGATGAAATTCCTTCTTGCCATAAAATGGCGAGGACTAAAAAGACAAAAATACCCCTTGCCACAGTGTGGCATAGGGCAAAAAGATAAATTTACCGATAACAATAGAATCTAAAACCAATGAAACGGGCAAAAATCAATCTGTACAACCTGTAAAACGCCGGACACTTCGAGTTTCATGCCGGCGTTCCGGCGTGCGTGAAACCACCGCGAAGCAGTTCAGGGAAAGGGGTCTCAAAAAAACTTATCCGGTTAAATTAAAAACAGTTTTAAGTATAATTTCGATGTAATTGTTTAGTGTTACTCTTTTCAGAAAAATAAATACATTTGAATATTTTCGGTCAGTACAAATTCATTTTTGAAAAACACTAAATAAAAACTTATATTCACGCTCAAATTCAAAAAAAATTCGATGAACGCTTTAATTATTGGTTCCGGAGGAAGAGAACATGCTATTGGATGGAAAATTAAACAAAGCAGTAAAATTAACAGCCTCTTTTTTGCACCCGGAAATGCAGGTACGAATTGGATAGGCACCAATTTAGATGTAGAAATTACCGATTTCCAAAAAATTAAATCGGTAGTACTTGAAAATAATATTGAATTGGTAATAGTTGGCCCTGAGATTCCTTTAATGGAAGGAATACACGATTTTTTTGCGGCCGACACCGAATTAAAATCCATAATGATTATTGGCCCTAAAAAAGAAGGGGCAATTTTGGAAGGAAGTAAAGATTTTGCAAAAGGTTTTATGAAAAGGAATAATATTCCTACCGCAAAATATTTGACAGTTTCTACAGACAATTTGGATGAGGGATTGGCTTTCCTGAAAATTTTGACTGCCCCTTATGTGTTGAAAGCTGATGGGTTAGCTGCAGGGAAAGGAGTATTGATTATAAATTCTATGGAGGAAGCCGAAGAATCGCTGAAAGAAATGCTTGCAGGTAAATTCGGCGCAGCCAGCAAAAAAGTGGTTATCGAAGAATTTTTAAGCGGGATTGAGGTTTCAGTTTTTGTTATAACCGATGGGGAAAATTACAAAATACTTCCCGAAGCTAAAGACTATAAACGAATTGGTGAAGGCGACACAGGGTTAAACACAGGCGGTATGGGGGCAATTTCGCCTGTACCGTTTGCTACGCCCGAATTTATGAAAAAAGTAGAATCACGTATTATTCAACCTACTATTTCAGGACTAAAAAAAGAAAATATCGAGTACAGTGGGTTTATTTTTTTCGGGTTGATAAATATTAAAGGTGAACCTTATGTAATTGAATATAATGTAAGAATGGGTGATCCGGAAACTGAAGCGGTAATAATGCGCATAAAATCAGATTTTGTCGATTTGATGGAAGGCGCCGCCAAAGGTACTCTGAATGAAAAAACAATAGAAATAGATGAACAGTCGGCTGTTACCGTAATGCTGGTTTCAGGCGGCTATCCGGGCGATTATGAAAAAGGAGAAAAAATAACCGGTATTGAAAAAATAACCGGCAGTATTGTTTTTCATGCCGGAACAAGTTTAACAGGAGAAGACGTAGTTACATCAGGCGGACGGGTTATTGCATTAAGCTCATGTGGTAAAAACATGAAAGAAGCTTTGGCAATGTCGTACAGAAACGCCGAACTTATCCAGTATAAAGGTATGTATTACAGAAAAGATTTGGGATTCGACATGTAAAAAATGGTATTAAAGCTAATCAAATCAAACCATCCGTTTAATTTTTTGCTCCTGGTTTTGTTTGGAACAGTTTTTTGGAGCGATAGCCTTATTAACCCAAAATCGTACCTGTTTTACGAAAGCGACGAAAATAACATACTGTTCTACCCCATTTACAGCTTGCTTGGAGATTTTGCCCTGCCAGGTGTTATTATTGCATTAATACTGATGCTGGCACTTAGTATTTTTATTCAGCAAATAAACAGCCAGTATCTGGTTATACGCGAAAGGAACAAACTCCCTGCGTTGATTTTTGTTATAATGGCCGGAGGGTTAACAAGTATTCATACACTACACCCTGTTTATTTTGCCGGTATTTTTCTTATTCTGGCCATTTACCGGCTTTTTAGCATTTTCGACAACGAAAAACCTTATTCAGCTTGTTTCGATTCCGGTTTTTTGCTCGGAATCGGTTCTCTTTTTTACATTAATCTATTGCTGCTTATTCCGGTATTTATTATGAGTGTTGGTATTTTATCTAAAAAAAATGGCTGGAAAATTTTTGTTATACAATTAATTGGGATTTTGTTGCCCTTTATTTTTGTATTCAGTTTTGGAGCTCTTACAAACCGTTTTTTTGAAACATTTAAAGTATTTGAACAAAATATCGCAATATCAAATAATCATTTTGAAACAAGTATATTTATGCAGGTTTATCTTGGCTTTTTAACCGTATTGACTATCATCAGCTGTATAATAATCATGATTCACTACAACACAAAAAAAATAAGCTCAAGAAAATTTTTTTCAGTGTTTTTCCTTATTTTGATTTTTTCGGTTACCGGATTTGTTTTTGTACCGTCAATATCGCATGAAATGCTCATAATTACATTCATTCCTTTAAGTTATTTGATTTCTAACTTACTTACAGATTTAAAAAGCCGGTTCTGGAGCGGGCTTATTTTTATACTTTTACTTGTTGTCGTTATATTTCTTCAAATTATGGCTTTATTCGGATAAGTTGCATCGAAATAGATTGCAAAAACCATCGAATATCTCAAACTTATGGGTGGTGGCAGACAGAACCTCCGCTACCTTCGCGCACTGCTGCATGGCACTTTCGGGAAACTCCGAAACCATTACGCACCCCTGCATGGCAGTTTCGGGATTTCCCGAAACTGCACTCCGTAATTACGAGAGTTGCGAGGTACAAAATATTATGGATTCCGACGTGAATACCTTAAAAGCCCTACGGCGTCAGAACCCGTGTTCAGGCAAATAATCCCAATAAGCCCGGTTCGATATAAGTTCTATCGTTATTTTCCGGTCGCCGTATCTCACTTCGTTCGGCTCCGAAGGCACTGCGTATGCTATCCGGCTGCCGACTCCTCTGGCTTTTAACATTCCTGATGGAACCCCTCTGTCAATAAGACCTTTCACTACGGTTTCCGCTCTTTGCCTTGAAAGCTGCCTGTTGTATTCATCTCCGCCTCTGGAATCGGTGTATCCTGTAACCAGATATTTCATTGAGGTGTCATGTTTCATTATTTCGGCAAGTTTATCCAAAACTTCATTCGACTCCGGCTTTAAGTCTGCTTTATCGAAATCAAAATATACTCCTTCCGGTATCAGCAGTTTCTCTGTTTCGCGGATTATCGGAGCCGGCGCCTCTGTTTTCACGGGTATTTCCACAATTTTTTCCACTGTTCTGTCAACGTATTGAACCGGCGGCGGCGTTTCTTTGCCCCTGCCTCCCAACCGGTACATCATACGCAGAGTTCCCTGTATTGAATTGGCCACATTTTTGTGAGGCATGGCAATATAATCTCCCTGCATGCCTATACCCCACCGGTTGTTAAGCCACATATTAAGGCCTATCCCCAACGATACGGGTAACAGATTCTTTCTGTCCATACCATCCTTGTTCATCAGATTGTTGAGCGCCCATTCCATCTGT
>JAITWJ010000084.1 GCA_031285325.1 Bacteroidales bacterium | reverse complement strand
CCCATTCCATCTGTTCTTCGTCCAACCCTTCCGTGTCGGCATACAGAATTTCAAAGTTCTTACGCATATAACCTATCCCTGCCCGCAGGTATGGGTCTATGTGCTTCGACTCGAAGTATTCTCCTAATCTCCATTGCAGTCCCAGTCCGGCTGTGTATAGCATATTTTTATGCCAACTGCCGGCCTGCCGGTTCGCGGCAACGCCGATTGTTCCCTGAAAGTCTGCGTAAAAGTGGCCGTTCAACTCTCTGGCCACATAAATATTGCCTCCATATACTGCATGGTCCAGCCTGAGTACGAATACGTATCCGTTTTCCGACTGCGAGAAATTACTGAACGAGGTGCGGCTGAACTGGTACACGCTGCCCCCAAGCCCGAATTCCCACGCCTTCGACTGTTGTTTTCCGGTTGGCGCGGCATCCGGCGCCTGCGCCATGGCCTGGCCGGCCATAGTTGCAAACAATATCAGTATGTATATTATTCTTGTTTTCATTTTTTTCCGCTTTTGTTATGTTTATTAAGGATTAGGAAGAACGGAGTTGTATGTTACAGGGATGTCTTCAAACACGGCATCATAGCTGTTTGAGTCCTCAATGTACAGAGTATTCGAATCGCCCGGTACATTACCCGGTGTTGTGATCCTGAAATGCCCGATTGAGTTAAGTGAATAAAAGTACGAACCCGTACACGTTAATGCAACCCGTGCATCGAGATACGGAGTGGTAAGACGGAAAGCCGGAGAACTCATGCTTCCTCTGGGAGAATTATGAGCTTCATTGGGAGTATGAACGAAACTGACTGTAAGTTGTTCTGCAACATTATATACCTCAGGCGTGTCTTTTACAGGAGAATAGCAGGCGTATTCCACATCATTGACTGTTTCCGTTTGTTTTGAAAAATTATTATTAAACAACAGATCTTTGTCTATCTTTGCCCCGTCTATACCTATATCAAACTCGCCGTCAATCACCCTGAAATTTTTCGCAACCGCATCGGATACATACACGTATGCCGTCAAGTTTGTTATCACCGGCATGGCTTGTACGGGAGGCATCTGTATCACCACAGGGGCTTGGGGTTGTTCCCCATAATAACCATCCAGCACCAGCGTAAAATAGTGTTCATTCCCATCCCATTTATCTGCGGGGTCAGTGAGATAGGTTGCTGCTTTTCTGAGCCTGTTAACGTTTAGCTGAATATTATCGCTCGAAATATTCAGACCGGTTTGAGTATGGCTTGTACCATAAGTTACTTTATACGGGGTTGTTGGCAAATAGCTTGCAGGACCGCTCTTGGCCACTTCGTAGGCAATAATAGACTGTGACTCCAGTTCACCCAGATAATTAGGGATCGTCTGCCAGTCGCCTCCATCAGTTTTTCTTTCCACAATGGGTGAGAATATCATATATACTCCGTCAATTACCGGATCTACTTTTAGACTGAGTTTTACATGTATCCTGTTGGGCACATACGTAGTCGCAGATTCTTTCCATTCGGATTCGTCGGCGTACATTACCTGAGCCGTCCCTCTTCTTTCCGCCAATGGCTTTACATCGGGCAGGTCTTCTTTAGGCACTAAGAGGAATCCACCTGTAACGGACGTATATTCCTTGTTCGGGTCTTTTACTCCCGGCAGTCCTTTTACTATGGCGCCCACGGCAGGATTGCTGTTGTCGTCAAAAACGGTATAGCCCACGCCGCCGTCTTCCCAGCGGACAAATTCGTTATTCAACTGATTTACGTACCGTGGTATTACGTTCGGTACGCCGGCAATGGTATCTATATTTGCTCCCGGCTGGCCGGTGTTGCCTCCCGGCTGGCCGTCTTTTCCGTCGTCGCCACGGAGGTATCGCCAGAAGTCGTCGATACCCACCTCATTGGCCGGCCATTTCTGCCCCTGATTGTGCGGGTCGTCCATTGTACCTGTCTCCGCCTTGGCTTTCCACAGGTCGTAGGCGCTTTTCCCGTCTCTGCCGGGTGCGCCGTCCTTACCAGGTTCGCCTGTTTCGCCTCTGGCCGGTATTCCTGTATCTGTTCCGCCGATAATCCAGTTACCGTTTGGGCCTATGGCGGGAATATCGCCATCTCTGCCTTCGCAGCCTCGAAGGAACTCAAAAAAGTCGTACATGGTGTTCTTTTGCTTATCCCACGGCGTACCGCTGCAAACGTCCTGTATCTTGCCCTCGGCAAGCTCCTGCAACCAAAGCTCGTAGGCGCTCGCCCCTGGTGTGCCGTCAGGCCCTTTGGGCATGTTTATTGTCAATTCATTGCTGCATGAGCATAACAATAAAACGATGACTACTCTCAATATAGTCAATAATTTGAAGTGATTGGTTCTTATCATATTCTTATAGGTTTAATTGATTTATATTAACAAACAACCGCAAAATGCGGGGCTTTTGCCGCCCGATGAAACCATCTTGCGGCGTAGAGGTTCACCACTTGCGGAAGCGAGAGCGAACGATGTGTTATGGAGGAAAAATAATTCAGGCAACATGGCAAATAGTTACTTGTACAGCGCAAACATAATTAAAGTTTTAATATTTTGGTACTTTTTGCAAAATAATTACCATACCGTCGCCTTCGACCGTATTATTATACTTATCTTCAACATATAAAGAAAATTCAGTTATAACGCTCGCGCTGTAAAAACAGACGTTGCGGCAACGCTCACAGCGTAAATTTATTACAGTATAAACATTATAAGACATACCGTGCACATCATGCCAGCTACCGGTTTTTTCGCGGAAATATTGTGATTGATATTTGGGCGAATGGCATTCGTTCTTATTACATGGAATACTGCATATTCTACGTAGAATTTGTTCTACTCCGTTGTTTCAGCAGATCAAATTTTTATTACAACATGCTAAGTGTAACGCTACAAATATTTCGATCAAAAATTAATTACTTGGGTAATTTTACTAATTTTAGCATCGAATTTTAAAAACATAAAAATTGAAATCAGCAAATTATCACATGTCAACGGAGCAATTCCGGAAAGAAGGCAAAAGAATTATAGATTGGATAGCCGACTATTACGAAAACGTGGAAAATTTTCCTGTTTTATCGCAGGTTACACCCGGTGAAATAATTTCGTCGCTGCCGGAAAATCCGCCACAAAAAGGGGAATCGATTGATGCTATGATGCGTGATATCGACAATAAAATAATGCGGGGAATAACCCACTGGCAATCGCCTAATTTTTATGCATTCTTCCCTTCTAATACATCGTTTCCTTCAATTTTGGGCGATCTTATATCGTCGGGGCTTGGAGTTCAGGGAATGCTTTGGGCAACCAGTCCGGCAGCTACAGAACTGGAAACAAGAGTGCTCGACTGGCTGGCCGGCATGATGGGAATGCCCGAAAAGTTTAAATCAACATCGACTGGCGGAGGCGTTATTCAGGACACAGCTTCGACCTCGGCGTTAACTGCCGTTATTGCCGCACGCGAAAGGGCTACAAATTTTCAGTCGAACAAAATTGGGGCTCGTCATAAACTTGTTGCTTATATTTCTTCACAAACACATTCATCGCTCGAAAAAGCTATTAAAATGGCCGGTATAGGAACCGATAATTTGCGTTTGATAGGTGTGAACGATAAGTTTGAGATGCGCCCGGAGTTGCTCGATAAGCAAATTCAACTCGATAAAGCTGACGGTTATATACCTTTTTTTATTTGTGCCGCTTTGGGAACAACTTCGTCGAATGCGGTTGACCCAATAAGAAAAATAGGTGAAATTGCCGGAAGGGAAAACTGCTGGTTCCATATAGACGGCGCCATGTCGGGAACAGCAATGATATGCCCCGAATACCGGCACTATATGGATGGTGTTGAACTTGCCGACAGTTTTGTTTTCAACCCGCATAAATGGATGTTTACCAATTTCGATTGCGATGTTTTTTGGGTAGGTAACCGTAATGAATTAATCAACACGTTTTCTATTTTGCCTGAATACCTGAAAAACAAGACTACCGAATCGGGTACTGTTTTTGATTACCGCGACTGGCATGTACAATTAGGCAGACGGTTCCGTTCTCTGAAACTTTGGTTTGTAATAAGACATTATGGTATCGAAGGATTACAGTTTCATATACGTAAGCATATAGAAATGGCACATGATTTTGCCGGATGGATAAAACAGTCAACCGATTTCGAACTTGTTGTTGACCCGCTTTTTAATCTGGTTTGTTTCTGCCATAAAAACGGCGACGATTTCAATATGAAAATAATGAATAAAGTGAACGAAACCGGTAAAATATACTTCACTCATACAAAACTGAATAATAAAATAGTTTTACGCATGAGTATAGGGCAAACACACACCGAGCCGGTGCATGTAAAAGCAGCATGGGATTTAATTAAGCAATCGGCAGTTCAGTTGGAATCTGAGGAAAAATTATTTTGAATTTCGCGAAGTTCTGTGCGGTTTATTCTGTCTGTCCGAATAAATCGTAATCTTCGGCTCCTGTAATTTTAATATTTACAAATTCACCTGTGTTTAGTTCAGAGGTTGAAGATATCAATACTTCGCCGTCCACCTCCGGTGAATCGAATTCTGTACGGCCAATAAAAAACTCACCTTCTTTCCTGTCGATAATTACTTTAAATACTTTCCCTATTTTTTGCTGGTTCAATTCAGCCGAAATTTGCTGCTGTATTTCCATAATTTCGCCGGCACGAGCCTGTTTGATTTCGTCAGATAAATTGTCGTCAAATTTTTTCGAAGCATAAGTCCCGTCTTCATGCGAATACGGAAATACGCCTAACCGTTCAAATTTTGTTTCTCTGACAAACTGTTTAAGTTCTTCGAAATCGTGTTCTGTTTCGTGTGGGAAACCGACAATCATAGTTGTACGTATAATTGCCCCGGGAACTTCTTCTTTAATTCTTTTTATAAGCAACTCGGTTTCTTCCCTGGATATATGGCGTAACATATTTTTCAGCACGGTATTAGCTATGTGTTGCAGCGGTATATCAATATATTTACATATTTTCGGATTTCTGTGTATTACGGGCAAAATTTCGAACGGGAATTTTGTTGGGTATAAATAATGCAGGCGAATCCATTCTATACCATCTAATTCCGAGATCTTTTCGATTAGCTCGGCCAAGCGGTTTTTTCCGTAAATATCAATACCGTAATATGATAAATCCTGGGCAATTAAAAGAATCTCTTTCACTCCTTTTTTCGCAAGGTAACGGGTTTCTTTTACCAAATCTTCAATAGTTCTTGACTTGTAACGGCCTGTTATGGCAGGTATAGCACAAAACGAGCACGAGCGGTTACAACCTTCCGAAACTTTTAAGTAAGCAAAATGAGATGGCGTTGTGATTTTCCGTTCGTAAATATATTCGGGCAAATATGTTACATTCAATTCGTCAACTATCGCTTTAAGATCGAATTTTCCAAAATACCGGTCAACTTCAGGAATTTCTTTCTCTAAATCATTGCGGTAACGTTCCGGCAGGCATCCCATAACATATAGTTTTCCAATACTGCCACGTTTTTTAGCTTCCACGTAATCAAGAATCATGTCTATTGATTCCTGTTTAGCATCATGAATAAAACCACAAGTATTAATAAATACTGCATCGAAATCCGATTCACAGGAATCATGCAATACTTCAAATTCGCCACGTTCAAGCCTTTTCATCAATATTTCCGAATCTACAAGGTTTTTCGAACAGCCCATTGTAACTACATTTATCCTCTTCTTAGCCATGTTTCAATTTTTTTGCAAAGGAAAAATATTTTTGTTTGAAATATAACTGATTTAAATCAATGTTTTAGCAATTTATGTATTATGCATAGCTATTTAAACAGTTATTAGCCCTCTAAAAAACTGTTTTGAATTTCACTTAACATAGAAAAACAATTATCAACTGTCAAGGATGCACAGCTTTACTGCGAAGCAAAGCAGTCCAAAGATCAATAACTGTAATTATTAATTGCCTGGGCAGGGGGTTGTTCAGATGCAGGTTTTTTATTTTCATAATGAATAGTATAAATGTGAATAAA
>JAITWJ010000143.1 GCA_031285325.1 Bacteroidales bacterium | reverse complement strand
AGTTTGAATGCTATCGCATCAAAAGGATCCTCCACAATAAAAAGACATTTTTTCCCTGTTCCATTGGTGTGCCAAAGGCTTCTTTCACGTTCCGAGTCGGGAAGATTCATTTTGACAGTCTGATAACCATGCTCATTTTGTAGAAGATATTTGAATTGCCCACCCACAACATAGCCATTTATATCCAGGAAGGGGAAAAAAATATTTGAATAACCGGTTTTATTATTTTTGTATTGTTGAACAGGTTGTAAATCGGGATCAAAAAGAACAGCCGGATTAATAAAGCGGTTTTCAAGAAGTGCCAAAATGTTGCCCGGCACATTTTCAGTGAAGTTGGATACAAATGGCTTATGTTCGCTCCAGTTGAAAGGTTTCCTTTCTATCGGCAAGAATTCCCGGGAGAAATTATATGCCCCAAGTTTCTCCAGTTCACCTTCAATTTGTTTGAAATGCGCACTCAGGTGATTCCTGCAATTGACGCCAATGCCCGCTCGATTCAATAAAAATGATATAACATCTCCTTTATCATCGGAAATACCCGGATTATAATACAACTGAAAATGAGCGCTTGCCGAAACAACTATTGTATCATTAGAATCATCCTTAAAAACCCGGTGCCTTTTAGAGGTCTTCTTTGCATCTTCTTTGTACCCTTTACTGGCAATTGCAGCAAGCAAGAGATTTTTTACGGATTCGGACTTAAAATCAATCATCGGCTTATCCCTTTTGTTTTGATGAATTTTTCACCGGCTGTCCTGGTTGTTTTTTGCATGCTTCCAAGTTTTTCGGAAGGCTTCTTTTTCGTCGTTTTTAATTCTTCAACACAAAATTCCATTGGCGAAAAAATCTTATCGGGGTATTTTATCATTTCATTTATCCTTTTTTCTACAGGTTTCCACGTAAATGCGCCTTTTGTTAATTCGATTGTCACATCAAATTCAATGGCATCAAAATAGCCGATTCCTTTTACGGCGGTCATCTTATTTGTTTTTGGAAATTTTATTTGGAACGCTTCTAGCATTTCCTGTAACGATATTGTTGCATCGCTTTTTTTCTCCGGATTTTTGACTTTAAAATCATACCTGTCCTGGAAATATTTTTCAAGCATACCTGTATCGAACGCCTGCGTAGAAAATAAATCAAGGTCAATGCTTTTGCGATGCCCCATGTAAAGGGCAAGCGCCGTTCCACCGACCAGATTAAAATCTTTCAACTTTTCATCTTGCATGAGCGTTTTTAAGAGTTCAAATGTAGCTCTCTCAACCGTTTCCGTTCGTAACATATCAAATCCTCCTTTTTTAAATTAAAAACCGTTCGGATAAAAGCCTCGTCTATCGTACTGAACTTCGATCGTATCTGTTTAATAATTTCTCGTACACCTTCCGGACCTCCGTAAAGCCGGAATATGGCATAAAAGTCGCTTTCTTCTCCCAATTCGATGACACGCTGCACGACAAATCTTTTCATTTTTTGCCAGTTTTCATCCGTCATTTTTGCGGTATCGACATCCCAAAGCAAGACTTTGGATACCTGCGGATTTTCTTTTATTCGTTCTTTCCAGTCCTGAAACATGTTTTCATAAGTTTATGCCGGCAGACTTCGCTTTTCCGATTGTTTTGGCCTTTGTTTGCTGTTTTTGTTTACCTTCCAGTTTTCGGGTTGGCTTTTTCTTTTCAGTCTTATCGGATTTTTCCGTTTTTTCTGTTTGCTGCTTATTTTCTACCTTTTCAGCAGGCGCTTCCGGTGAAACTGCTTCAGGCTGTTGCACCGGCTCAACCCTGATCGTATTTAATGCCGGGTCGAAATAAAGATTAACATCCTGCCTGCCATTTTGAAAATTAATATTCATTGGGGCCTTTTTCCCGGCCATAAGAAGTTCTTTTTGCTCTTGGGTTACGATGGTCTGATAGAACGTATTGGGAACATGCAGAAACGTTGCCGGCATCCATGCTATTCGATTTAATTCCCGGTCAACAGAGATAAACATTTCACGTTTTGTGCCATTTTGTCCGGTAAATTTGAAGGTTTCGGAAAGTCGTCCATCATTGATCAATTCATCACGCTGTTTTTCTGAAAATGAAACCTGTACACCATCCATTGTAAAAGATTCGGGTATTTTCAAGAATTTTTGCTTGAATATTGGCGTTGAACTGATGTATACTTTACCTGTCGATTCGTCTTTTTGGCGCTTGAGCGTCAATCTGGCATCGTAAGTTTCTTCTGGACTGTTTCTTTTCTGGAATCCTTTAAAAACTCCTGAAATCCTGCCTTTTTGCAAGTCTGCAATCTGGACAGGATGATTCTTAACAAATTCTTCCAACCGTTCATTTGTAACATACCGGCTGATCACGCTGATGACTTCTTCTCGCGAAAATCCGTACTTTTTTGCATTTTCGTTATCCATAAAAGATATTTTTAATTTTTGCAAATATAATATATATTTATATAAATATAATATATTTATTTATATAGGTATTAAATAGAAATATTTTTTTCTTCGTTTTCTTCATCATATTTTCGCTTTTTTCTTCTTCGTTTCCAGTCATCTTCCGCTGTTGAAACGTGTCCCAGTTTCAATGACGGTATTACTTTGCCCGTATCCGGCATCTTTATTTGACTTTTCGTTTTAGCCGGCTTGCCGGACTTTTTCATCCCAGGTTGCAATCTGTCAAAGTGGCGGTTTAAGGCCGTCCAAGTATAATTTTTGCCTGTTTCTGATCCTTTAAACTCAAATCCGGAAATAGAAAATGAAATGCCATACACCCCACCGGAATTTGAATGAAGGGTATGCTGTATTCCAACCTTCAATAACTCATTTTGAAAGTCCTCTATGTTTTTACTTGTGTGAAGCACCTGGCTTAATATTCCCTCTAACTGTTGTTTATTGGCCCTCCAATCAGTTAAGTTTTCATTGATTTGCTGTTTCAATGACTTATCTTTTAAACATTGCAATTTTGACGAACTTACCCAATAATCAGAAGATGCCGGTTGGAATGTAATCCCTTTTTTAGATGCAATTACCTTAATTTCATCACCCAAGAGTTTCGAAAGTTTTTCAATGCTTTGTGGTTTTTTATCCAGTGCCGCAGAAACTTTAGCATTTACACTCATAGTAATATCCTTGATCTTCTCCTGTCTATTCTCGTAAAGTTGTTGTTTCAGGCTTTTTTCGCGAAATATGGGTAATTGTGATGATGCCACTCCCCTGCCCCGGCCATTTGCCTGCAAGTTGAAAAAAACAACACCTCTTGACGCTTTGAGAGATTGCAAATCCTGTCCAGTCAAAGTCTGCAATTCTTCAAAAGTAACCGGTTTCTGTTCCATCGCTGTTATAAGTTTTTCGTTAATTTCATGTATGATTCCTTCGGGTAAACGTACTTTTGTCTTTCCTGGTGTTCGCTCTACACGATAGAGGTTGTATTTTTTTTCAATATGATCCGCTATTGCCATACTCCGGAATTTCTCGTTTGAATCATTAATCTTTCTCAAGGTTTCAAAATTGACCCGGCTACTCACCAGGTGTAAATGCTGGTGCCCCTTATCATAGTGGCGGTACATGGCGTATGGCTGATCTCCGTAACCCATCATGTTCATATAGTCACCTGCGATATTTTTAAAAGTTTCATCGCTGACGTTTTCGCCTGGCCTTAAAGCGATAGAACAGTGAAAAACCTGATTTGAAACATTGGAACAGACGCCAAAGGTTTCAAAGTAGTTCATCAGGTCTATTTTATCATCCGATGGAAAATTCTCGATACCCAAAAATTCGCTTGCATTCTTCTCGTTATAGCGAAAAATGGCTGTAAAAGTCCGTCCGGATGGTAAAATTTTAGGAATCATAATTTAAAAATGTTGCTTTTATTACTGTCCCAAAGGGTAAGAAACTCGTTCACCAGGGAAAGGGTTTCTTTCAAATTCTCTTTCTGACCGGCATTCAGCCCTTTGTGGTTGCTGATCTTGGCCATTGCATTCATGGCAGTTGCAATCTGGTTAACATTTTTACCGATCACAGTCAAATTAAAAACAGCCATCCTATAATAATTCAAGGCATCTTTATCCAGTATTTTATCATGACCTTCTAACAATAGCCTCTTACAAAAATCACTTATTGATAAATAAGTCTTATCACATTGTCTTTCAATTTGATCTTTCTCATTTTTCGACAGATAAATTGTGATGCGCTCGTTTTGTTTATCTTCCTTTGTTTTCTTAGGTCGTGCCATTTTAAAAAATATATTAAAAATCAACCGAAGGGCAGATTATTATCATATATATATTATTTATAATCAATAATAAAGATAGTTTTATACATGTATAAAACACACCTTGCTCATTAAAACTATGAATACAAAAATAATTATAATATCTTAAATTACAAAATATTTAACTAAATATAAAAAATATAGTTAGATAATTAGATAACTATCTAATTAAATATATAAAATGCAAATTAACTAATAAATAAATGATATATATCTTCATATAATTTTGTTATTCCTTAATTATAAAATCACATACTAAATAAAATATATAGCTATTAAACCATATAATTATATCAATAAATTATCCATCAATAAAAAATAAATATTTATCAACATAGATATGTAGCTATTATAAATTATCTATCTTTGCAAATAAATCATTCATTCAAAAATGAAGCAAAAGGTTATAGGAATCATGGGGCAAAAGGGTGGGGCTGGAAAGTCAACACTGACCAATATTATACCCAATGAAATTCTTTTTAAGTATAGCAAAAGGAAAAAGGATTGTAAAATTCTCGTATTGGATGTGGACACCCAACGAAGCAATTCCGATCTCCGGGAACGGGACGTCGATATATTAAAGATGGAAATTCCATCTCCCTTTTATGACGGGTTAGATAAGGATGATCAGGAACAGGTGCGTTTAATGCGGACAAAATTTCAATTCCTTAACGCTAAATACGGCTGGAAACCCTACGAATTGAAAACAGTAGAAATGGAACCAAACAGCATCAACAGAGGCATTGAAATTCTCAATTCGGACGGTTACGATTTCGTTTTCCTCGACTTTCCAGGAACACTGGACCAGGAAGGTACGGGCGATCTGATTGAATACGTACAATATATGTTTATACCCACAGCCAAAAACACGTATGATATAAATTCCCTTACAAGGTTCATAGAGCAAATAAACGACATCAAGTGGGAACGTCTGGAAAGTATAGTGTTCTTTTTCAACAAATTTGAGAAAATTAAAGACAGGCAATATAATAAAGTACAAACAGAAATAGTACAAAGGTTTGGGTATCCCTTTATGAGAAACAGGATAAATAAAACCTCCATTGTAGAAAGTGATTACTACAATAGCTTATTACCAATGTCCTTAAATATTAACCTGAACACACAGGAAGTATACCCGCTTGCAGGCGTAAATTTTTCTCAATTTACCGATGAATTGCTTGAAATCGTGAACCACAACAATAAAGCGTGAACCATAAATATGTATTATTGAACACGTTATGATACAAAAAACCATACTTGCCATCCTGCTGATTTTAGCAAGCATCAAAATTTTCGCCCAGTCGGATATAGGAAATATTTACATATCAGACAAATATACCGTAACATTAATGTTTGCCGAACCAATTGAATTTGTGATATGGGGTAATAATCCAATCCTTTCAGTAAAGGACGGTGTACCGGTCAACCAGAATTATGAACAGTTTCAAAAGGATAAAACACTAAGTATCATAGCAAAACGAACAGGAATAGATAAATCAAGTATTACTGTAAAAACGACCGATGGAGTTGTATATTACGGTTTTATAATCAATGAAGTAAACGAAAAACTGTTCTACGATTTTACGGACAAACTGCCGGTTTCAGCCAAAAAAGCAATAGATGCCCCGATAAAACAGGGTGACAACTCCCCTACGGCAAACAGCGGAACAACCGGAGAGCAAACGCCTGATTCCGAAATAAAATCCGACCAGGAATATGACCAAAAATTATCCCTGTTAATGGATAAACCAACCGAATACAGGGACTTCGGCTTAGTGGCAAACAATCTTGTATTTTCCGTAACCAATATCATGAACGATAAGGAAAATATGTATCTGAAAGTAACCATCAATAACAAGAGCGGTAATACATTTGTGATTAACTCGGTAGTTTTTAAATACGTAGAGGGTAAAACAAAAGGGATAAAAAGAAAGGTGGTTGCCAATGAAGAAAGATTGATGCCCGTATTCAGCAAAACAGTCGATACTGTGGCCGCATATACGCTGGAACAGTTTGGCTATGTATTGCCTCTGTACAGCACCGGAAGCGAAGGCCGTTTCATGATCCAATTCATAGAGGACAAGGGAACGCGCAATTACCAGATAGAAATACCTGTAAAGGATATGCTTAAAATTAAAAATTTTTGACATGGTTTTTTCAGGGGAACAAAAAGAGAAGGCGAACAGCATACAGCAAAGCGTTCATGCGAAAATGTCGTCGCTTGCTTCGCACGAAGTAAAAGACCTTGCTGTTGTCTGGTGCTACTATTCCGGAAAAATAGAAGGCAACACGTATTCGTATGTTGAGACCGAAGCACTCCTGAAAGATGGCATTACATCGGAACATGCATACAAAGACGCCAGGGAACTGAAAAATCTTTACAATACATTTATCCACGTGACGGAATCCATACAAAAGGGAAAGAATGATATTCCATACGACAAAAGAACGGTATGTACCATACATTCCATGCTGACGGACGAATTGCTTCCGGATGCCGACAGGGG
>JAITWJ010000020.1 GCA_031285325.1 Bacteroidales bacterium | reverse complement strand
GTCTCTCTGGCCTGCTGAAGCTGAAGGCGCAAAGACTGGTTTTCATTCCGCTGGGACATATAGTTTTTTATGGCCATCACGGCGGCTTTGCTGTTTGTTCCGACACAGAACGCTTTTTTAATCTCGGCTAACTTTTCAACGGTATGGGCATCAAGGTTGGATATTTGTATGGTTCCACCTTCAGCGCCTCTTGGCTTCTTTTCTGATTCTACTTTCATGATTCCGGGTTTAAATTTATATAATATATACTACAAAAACCATGCCGAATGGGGCGTTTTGATATGGATTTAATTGCAAATTGATATGGATTTTGACCATTTTATGCTGCCGGGTTCGGTTTTTTGACATTGTTTTTTTCCCGTAAGTCTTTTGATTTTTTCCCTTTTGTTTTTTCTTTTGGCCAGTAATAATAATATTGGTTCCATTATTTCTTAAAATCTCTTGTCCCAATCTCCACATTCATATATTTGAGGTACTTGTAAAAGGTCTTTTTTGATATGCCCAATGTGTTGCAAATATCGGTAACAGCATACAGGGGCCTTCCTTCTTCATGCAGTAAATATAAGGCTTTTGCGGAATTTGCTTTTTTAATTGCGTCCGGTGACAATCCCGGTTTTCGTCCTCCGATACGTCCCTGGGAACGGGCTATTTCCAATCCTGCCATTGCTCTGTCACGCCTCAATTCGGTTTCATACTCTGCCATTAACGCAGCAATAGAAAAGATAACCTTACCTGACATGGTAGAAGTATCGACATTATCTTTTATAGCAACCAGGTTAACACCAATTTCTTTAAGTCGGGACAATATTCCGAAAAGGTCGATTAATGACCTGCCGATACGGTCAATCTTCCATACATAAAGCGTGTCACCGTTACGCAAACCATTAATCATGTTTTCGAACTCCGGCCGATGTTTAAAAGCCGAAACTTTCTCCCGGTAAACCTTTTGGCAACCGGCGGCTGTAAGTGCTTCAATTTGCAGTGTCAAATTTTGCTTAACAGATGACACACGGGCGTATCCAATTTTCATTTTCAACAATGATTAAAAAAAACGGGAGGTTTTACACTCCCGCATGGCATTAGCCCACCCTCTATCGCTGGCGGGTTGCTCCTCAGCAGAGCCCGATTCCTTTTCGAGGGATGGACAAAGGTACAAAATTATTTAGAGATTTCTAAAATATCTTTCAGTTGTTGAAACTCATTGTTCCACCTCCTGGTGGCAGTAAACGTTCAAACCTTTTCGTCCATCCCATAGTGATATTATGCAATGAGACGAATGCAAGGTTCATGTAACGATGTCTTGATCTAAACCTAATGACCGGAAGTGACGAAATTTTACCTTGATAGCACACGCCAGAATTGTTGTTATTAAACTCTCTCCCGTCAACAGAAATCGTATAAGGGCCTACATCTGCGGCGTAGACTGGCAAAACGGTTATTTCGTAAATATCATCCGGGCGATTATTTATACACTCTAAAGCGGTTGTATATTCATAGATTGAAAGCATGGGGATGATCGCTTCCTTTTTTTTCTCTATAATAAAGATAGAACTCATGTTAACTTTAACTGATACTCTTTTTGTTGTTCCTGCCCGATTAGCAACATCTAAATGATATGATAGCGATTCATTTGCTACAGGATATGAATATACTCCCGGTTTAACACCTAATTCTATGGTCCCGGAAGACAGGCGGTCAAAAAATTGGTTTAAATTTATCTCTTGATTATTATATATCAAAGAACCAGTACCGCTCACATATTTAACCGTATACTCATCGGATGAGGAAGAGGATATATTCAGGTGTATTTTTCCAATATCGCCTTCCATGAAGGTGCCGGATGTGCTTGCACTCACACTAAAAGGTATATCGACATAATTTGCGTCAAAACTCAGGCTTACTTTCTTTTCAGTTCCAGCAGAATTGGATACATAAAATTCAATATTGTGAGTTCCCTTTGTTGTCGGGACATACTTAAAGTTTAGATTGTTATCTGATAACGGTATGGTTGCTGAATTTGTTAAGATTGTGTTATTGATAAACATAGTGCCGCTACCGGAAAGTAAGTTATACCTGATTTTGAACTGGTCGTTATATTCTCTATCTATCTTGTACTCGAAATATGTTTCCTGGTCTACATAAATGTTTGCAGGTATGCTCCCAACAGCCGAAAGCGTAAAAGGAACATCCTTTACACGTGCATAACCGTTTATGTAAATTTTCTTTACCGTTCCCGCCTGGTTGGAAACCTCCAGCACAATGTATTGAGTACCTGCCACTGTAGGCGTATATGCACAATTAAGAGCAATATTTCCAGCCCCGGCAACTGTAACCGACGAATTAAGGGCAACCGGCGTATTGTTAATTTTCATGGTACCCTGGCCTTGTGTCTGTGTGTACTTTACTTTGAATGTCTCCTGTTCATCTGTTTCAATACGATATTGGAACGTACTTTCCTGTTTCTCGATCATTGATGCCAACCCATCCCCATTGGTTCCAATAGAAAAATAAATATCTTTATATTTTGCGGTCAGGTTGACAGGCACATTCCGAACAACACCGGATGTGTTGGTAAAGCGCAGGTTCATTTTATGTGCGCCAATTGATGTTGCCGTGTAGTCAATCGAAATTGTTTTTTCTGACAATATTAGCATAGCTATTGACCCGCCGTGGGTTACATCCATATTATTAATTTTTATGTTTCCCGTACCTGCTGTTTGCGTAAACAGAATGGTATATGTATCAACTCCCCCTCCTGTTGGCGATATGCGATATGTCAAACTGGAAGCAACATCCTTATTCACCACTGCCGGAACTGATACGGGCGCGATTTCAAAATCGGCGGCAATTACGGAATAAACCAGCTGTACTGTATTTGAAGTGCTTATACTTTGTTCATCCGTTACTTTCAGGGATATTTTAACTTCGCCAATAGATGTGGGGTTAAAATAAATGGCATCAATATTGGCCAATGCGCCGCCCCAAACGCCCTGCGTCAAAGCAGTTTCACCCTGCATCAACAATCCGCTTCCCTTTTCGATAGTGTACATGATTTTGTATTTGCCGGTGTAACTTCCTTTTCTCTGAATTTCGGTATTGATAAGGCTTTTGCTATTAACTCTTATCCTTTGTTCGTACTGGGTCGCTTTAAGGGCGGTTGTTTCTTCTTTCATCGTGAAAGGAATAGTCGCCGTTCTTTGCTGGCCGTATTTGTCCAATACCAGAAACTCAATTTCAATATCGCCTTTATCGGTTCCCGTATATACGACCACATTATCATCCTTGTGCAAGGGTACGGATTTACCGACTTCGGTATCGGTGGAATTAATTTTGAGCGCTCCACGGCCTTTTATAAAACGATATGTGCATGTGTATTCGTTTGCAGTGGAATTATCCATATCTTCGATATTGAGCAGGAAGTTATACGGCAAAGAAACGATTCCTTCAACCAGGGAGCCATCATAATTGATGGTCGCCTTGTAGTCGGGATACACAACATCGAAGGTCTTTGATCTTTTATCGACAAATCCGTTTGGCGCCTGTATATAATACTCCACGGTATTTGTCCCTTCGGCGGTTGAAATAAAGGAAACTGTATTTTCGCCCAAATTGACATTGCTTTTGCCACCTCCGGAAATGACCGCATCAGAAACAGAAGCTTCGCCGGCCCCACTCACAATAGCTGCCGAAATATTGAACTGCTTCTCGCCGCTTGACGTTTCTTCAGCAACCAGCATTTTAAATGAATATTTCCTGTCAATAATAAACCGTTCCGGAATACCGGTAAAGCGTACATCAAAGTAAAATTCTTTTGTTTCAATCTGGAACGCTGTTTCTTTTTTATAATACCCATTGTCAAATGTAAGGCCAACCAAATGCGTGCCGGCTTTGTGCGGAATGTATTTCAGGCTTACATCCCGGTTTGAATTAAAGTCATGCGTGAATGACGTACCGGATTCGATTGTGTCCTCTCCTGCCACTAAGGAGCCAGCCTTATCGGTTCTGAATAGAACAGTACATTCCTTTTCGGCCTCCTCCAAAAACCCGGAACTTTTCAATGTGAAGGCCACCGGATAATCAATAAATGAGTGCAAGCTACTGCCGCTTTGTGAAATATCGTATTTCTGTGAGGTGCTGTTTACCTTTTCTTTGTGGCAGGTTACAAAAGTGGCTGCCATGAACAAAATTACAATTGAAGGAATTATTTTTTTCATCTTGATATATTTTAAGTTTAGAAAATCAGATACTTGAAACCGACCTGGGCATAACTGTGCCAGCTTGAAAGATTGGAATTGAACACTTTGGATTCGCTAAGACTGGCCACGATGCCGAACCTGCTTGTAAAAAAATATTCTATTTCAATACCGGCATTAAGTCCGTATACAAATCGGTTTTTTAGACCGGTGCTGTAATAACGGGATGTATATTCGCGTTTCAGCTTATTGACATTTTCGAACCCCAGGAACCCACCCCCGCCGATATTGACGAAAAATGATTTTTGAGAATTGGATAATATGGAATAAAAATACTTTCCGTCGACAAGGTATGTCATGATGGGCGCCGTTAAATCCCCTTCAACCGTGTAGCTTTTTTCACTCATATCAAGCCCTGTCTTATAATAGCTTTTTGTTGATATATAGGAAGAATAAGACAGGTTAAGGGCAAAAGCCCCGTTGTCGCCCGGTGGAAACTTGGTATTATCCATAAATCCGCCCGAAAATTCGAACCCCTTACTGTTCTCTGAATGCCTTTGCGCTACTGCATTCAGGGAAAACAAAATACACAGTGCAAATATAAAACCGTACTTCATGGTGCTTTAATTGAGTGTTTTAGAATTAATTATATCGGAATTTTCAATTGTAATTTTCATGTGTCTGCCTCCGTTCTTTTCGTACATTTCGCCGGTTAATATCTTCTTGTCGGGTATGGTAAACTTTTCAAACACAAAAACAAACCGGTTGCTTTGTTTTCCTTCAATAACCGATTTGTAATTATGTGTATGAACCGGTATCAATTCAGTTTCCTGTACTGCTGTTTTTTTCAGACGTTTTTTATCCTTCACCATAAACTTGGTAAAATCAATATCATAGCTGATATTTGATTTGTTTTCAATCGAAAGGACAAAGAAAATCAGGTTTTCACGTATGAAAATATTATCAATGGTGAAATTCATTGAATTTTGGGCAATCCCCAAATGATAGATTTTCCGGCTGCTTTCAATACACCTTTCTCCAAGACTTTTCAGGTCGGTATCATTCAACTTGTTGTTATCAAAAATTGCTAATGCGTTCCCGGGCTTTTGGGCTTCAGTTTCAGCACCTACAAGTATATTGTAACTTTCCGGTGTTTCGCTGTAACTGACATTGAAAGTGTACAGTTTATTATCTTCTGTTATGGCTGTCAGATTTGTTTCCGGAAACGGAACCGGGATACTGTCAGGAATAAACACCTTAATAATGTTTGTGGCTGTCGTCACCTTCTCAACACTTATCGAAGGCGAACCAAGGTCAATATATATCACCTTTGTTGGAAAAATCAGGTGTGTCCGTTTGTTCGATACCTGCAATTTATAGGGGAGAATAACATCATCGGGATTCAAAACCGGGGCGGGCTTTAAGGCGTTTATAGCCGTTATTTCCGGCTCGGCAATATAGGACACTGCATAAGAATAAAAAAGCCCATCCGCACATACCACAGATACATTAGTAACTCCTGCAAAATCTTCCTCCTGTGCTTTTATGCGCAAAACATTGGGTACATTATCGGCGGGTGCTGCTGCAATGTTGTCCGAACCGTTATCAAAGTACTTGATTTCGGAAGGAAAAACAATATGCAACGTTTTATCAAAATTGACAAAAACCGGCATAGGTTCAATGTTCCTCAACTGGCCGGATGCTATCAAAGGGATGAAAAGAAAAAGGAACGTCAATCTCATTTCAGGTAAATTGAATAATTGGCTTTTAATGTTACTTTGTTCTCCCGGGTGCTTGACCGGATAACATTCTTTGTTGTTTGAACGGCTGAATTAACCACCGTACCAACAACCCCCGTACCTGTTGTTACCGGAACATCAGTTACAACATCGGATTTTAATTCACTGGCTCCATCAGCCGGAGCGTTGTACGGAATAAAAATACCCTGTAAACCATCATTATCAAAAACCGATTTACTGACCGTGTAGATATTATTGTTCATTCTTATGCTTGTGATACTTATATTTACACGGTTTTCTTGCAGGGACGCAACACCATAGATAAATGTATTGGCCGGTACTTTCACACCGTCTACATCAAAGGATTCAAGGGTTCGCATCTTTACCGTACTTCCTGAAATAACAGTTTGGTCGTCGTGTATTGCTGCTTTGATTACATTTCCCTTATCATTATTGTTGTCGCCAACCGAATGGAAGGCGTTTCCAGTCCTCCTTCTTTTTTTAACTTCTTCCTTTACCTGCGCTGGTTCGGATGCTACGGCTGCTGCCGTGGTTTCCCGTACCTGTACCGGTTCTGGTTCTGCTTGTGGTTTTTCCTCCCCTGTTTCCTGCCGTACTTTTGCAGGTTTTGTCGTTTTAACGGTTACCGGTTCCCTGGTAGCCGGTACGGATTGGGGAGCGGGTTCTTCTACCGGTGTATTGATTATGGGCTGCTCCTGGGGTTCCCGGTAAAGATTCCTTTCTTCGCCTGCATTTTGAACCGTATCAATTAACCCGTCATGGTTTGAAGCTGCATAAGAAGATAATTCACCCTCATTTGATGACTTTTTCACGCCGTCAACCTTCATCATCTCCTCCCAGGTAAAATCGGACTGCGGTATATCCCGCAAAGATGTTACCGGCTTTTCATTGTCAGGTTTGATAAATGAAAAGACAATAAAAATCATTAACAGTGCCAAAATACCCAAAACGGCAAAAACGATAATTTTAATTTTGAGCGTTTGATTCATTTACTCTTTCAAATTTTTGAGTCAATTTCGTAAAGAAAAAACCTGTTACATTCTCCGGGTATTGGGGTGTAACAGCAATCAGTTCACCTTCTGAAACAATCCGGTAAATCGTTTCCCCGGTGTTGTTGTGGATATGTAAAAGGGAAGTAAACCGGACAAAGTACGGTTCATTGTCCCCGGATAAACCTTCAAAACTTTCAAGTTCGCATTTATATACTTCTCCCGCTTCTATGGCTGCATAATAGGCGCGTTCGTTTTCGTACTTCCTGTAAATAATATCCAAATCATTTTTATTGCAATAAAATGACACTTTAATTTTATTTTCTTTCAGCGTTTTACGTTCAAATGAATTTGCATAATGCGTTGTCAGGGCGCAAGTGTTTTTGACGAAGGCAAAAAATTGCTTTTCCTTTTCGTCTGCTACAATTTTAAGGTATTCACCTGACCTGTCCACTACCAAAACCTTATTGATAGCTGTATTTACAGATGACAGGGCAAAAAACAGAATCAGTACAATCACAACCAGGGCGAACAACAAAATCAGCTTGACATTTGTCGCGCTCACTTTCTTGGCCTTAGCCAAACTGTCAAAATCATTTATAAATTTTTCCATTATATGAGCCTGAAAATTTTGTCATTCACTTGTTTGAAAAGATAGGCTTTCAAGATAAATGCCATCAGCACCCCCATCATTCCCAATTTATTAAAATCGTTCCATTCCAGGTATCCACCGGTAAATACTGCATCTATCACCTTATCGGCAAACATATTGGTAAGAACAAAGAAAGGCAGCATTAAATAACAGATAATAAAATGTTTAACAAATGTAAAAAAGAAAGGGAGTGTTTTTTCAGACAAAGCGAAAACGATAGCCACCGGTGCAATCAGTTCCAACATCATCAAATACATATACCGGCTGGCTGCAAACATGGTAAAGGTATGTTTCGCACCATATAAGCACAAAATATAAAATCCCTCTTTTATCTTGTCCATCCCGAAACCCCAGACGGAACCGACTACTCCCCTGTCTGCCGTTTCCTTCTCAACATATTCCTTCTCAAAATACGCATGTGCTTCCCCGATTGATATATTTAAGGTGTTTGAATTGTTATTGATAATCTTGTTTTGGAACTCACCCAAAACAGATTCAATTCCGGATATAATAAACGGTAAAAAGACAATCACTATAAAACAAGTAACATACAAGCCAAACAGGTTAAAGAATGCCTTTATATCAATGTGACCGCCTTTCCTATTTGCCTTTGCCGTTTTGAACTCATTGTAAAATTGATAAATCAAAATACATATACCGATAAAAGTAGCCAATAAATAGAGGCTTGCACCACCTAAAGAGGTTTTAAGCGATGAATATGCGGATTCTAAATCTGTTACAAGCCAATTCATTTTTTTTCCAGGGCTTTTACAAGTTTGACATTCGTATTTGCACTGTCAAACCTTTCCTTTTCACAGGACAGTTGTGTAAGTAACTGGCTTGTCCGTTCCTCCATCTTTTCCACCCTGTCCAATCGCGCAGCATCGTCCATTTTAAAAACATTATCGGTAAGAACATCCTTCATCATCTGAATATTGGCCTTGTTGCGTTCGGCCAACGACAAAAGCCTTTTTATATAGGCTTGGTACATGGCCGGTGATGCTGCTTCTTTTTGGGGAAATTTCATTGCTTCGTCAATTTCAGAAATAATCTTTACCTGGTTGTCCATGATGCTATATACCATCTGTGACGATTTGAAGGCATTATTTATTTTCTTATACATTTCTACCGTTTCACGCATCATGTCAGCGTTTTTCTTCAAAATACCTATCTGTTCGGTAGTTTTTGCAAGACTTTCCCCCCAATTTGCTATCGTGGTACTGATAAGAACCGGGTCATTGACAACGGCTGCCCCTTGTCCGAAAAGATTTACTTTTGCCGAAAATGCAACAATGATAAGGCAAAGAACAATTCTAATTTTCATATTACTGTGCGTTTTTTTGATTTAAATATTCAATGATTGAGCGCTCAACGGAATGATTCTCTTTGTACCGCTCCTGTATCTTCTGCCATAATTCCCCGTCGGTTTGAAATGCTAACAGTTTTTCAGGGGATAACTCCAACCGGGCTACGGTTGCATATTTTTCCTGAAAGCGCATAAAAATCTCTGAATATGGGCGTTTACCCGTAAAATCATTGCTTATTGATTTCATCAGGGCAATATGGCTTTCGTTGGTGATTTTAAAATTCTTGATGACTTCATCATAAACAACCTCGGTCGTTGGCAAAACATAGAGTAATTGCGTATTTGCCAATATTCCCTTGGTATAACGGTCGTCGGGAAGCTGGGCCAATGATTGTAAAATGGTGGTGATAGCTCCGTTTTCCTTTCTTAATTTTTGATAACAGAAGGCGACCGAAGGGTGTACTTCTTCGTTGTTGGCATCGTCTTTTATTGACAAGGCTTCTGCGTATTCGTCAAAAATCATTGTCCCGCGTGTACTGCGGTCTGATAATATCTTGTTTTCGACGGTATCAAACAGGATTGTAAAAATGATGGAAACCAGGAACGGGTCTTTCTTGATTTTTGTTAACTCAAATACGATAAGGTTTTTTTTCATCATTTCCGATTCAAGGGGTGACGGCTTGCACACGTTCTCATAAAAGCCACCTGGTAAAAACTGGCTGCAAACGTGTAAAAATCCCTTTACATCGAAATATTGTTCATCCAGGTTCAGCCTGTTCAAAATATTATGCGCTTCCTCCTGGATGTAATAATAGAAATTGGGGAACGAATGGCCGGTATGTACATGTTCGTAATAATCCTCCAAAATCTTTGTAAGTGAAACACCTTGTTGTGTATCCTCGGTAACTTCTTTCACCCTCCAAAACTTAAAAACAAGCTGCTCGAGGGTTTTAATTTTTTCTTTGGACGGTTTTTCGTCACCCACAAAAAAGGGGTTTATCCCCAGGGGATCCACCCCGTTATAATCCACATGGAGGGAAATATCTTCATATAGTTGCGTTAGCTGCAAAAAACTCTGTCCGAACTCAACAACTATCACCTTTTGATTGTCCTCAATAAGTTGCTGTATGATGTTCAAACCTCCTACGGACTTTCCCCCGCCTGTTCCGGATACAATAATCGAATTTCGTGCCGGAATACGTCTTTTATGCCTGTCCCAAATATCCCTCCTGAAAGGTATTTGATAAATCCTGTCGCTGAAAAACACCCCTTCATCGTCGCTTTTAAAGGTTGAATAATTGATGTTCATGCAAAGGGACACGTGTAAATCGGTAAGGAATAAATAAGGCTTTGGCAACTTGTTTTCTCGTCCGGGAACATTACAGCAAAACACTTCGTACAAGCCTTCAAAAGATGGGACGTAAAACGAAAATTCGTTCAACCTGAAAACTTCCTTTACCCGTTCTGTGGCCTTTTCCAATGTTTGGGAATCGCTGTCTATCAAAAACACATTGAAATGGGATCTTACCAGAACGTTTTTTTCTTCATTAATCTCCCGTTGAAAGTTTTTAAGGTTATTATAATCCACTTCAATGTTATCATCAAACTTTTGATGCTTTGCGTAGACCATTACCCGCGTTGCCAAATCATCCCTTATTTTGCTCCCCTCGAATTTCCATACCTGGTTAATGATGTGGTCACACTGCAAATGAACCCCCAGGGGTTCGAAACAAGCCATGTTCAAATTTACATTCGATGATGGCAGGGTATCATCAGGGACATATAACGGTACTTCGTCAGGCAGGTAGTTTTCATCACACACCACAAAGAACCGTCCCTTTTTCTCCCCTATTTCTATTTCACTATCAATGTGTATATCACGCAAACCATTATCATCACAAAAGCCATTGACATATTGGAAAACACATTGTTTTACTTCGCTTTCCTCCATTGGGACAATCTTCGATGATTGAAGGTTTTTCAAAATGGTTACTGCGTTCTCCACCGATTCAAAAAATCCTGTCAGCTTGGCTTTATCGGCTTTTGTAAGACTGTCTTTGTATGAAAGTGGGTTCTTTATATATGAACTTTCCAAAGATAACAGACTGTAAACAGAAAAAAACACATAACAAGTATGTTCACAATAAATGCGGTCGTTAAAGTGCCTTTTTTCGGACTGTTGGATAAAACTGTCACCTTTAAGGGTCTTATAGGCATCAAACTTTTTCCGTAAAAAAGCATCCATCTTGTGAACAATGGTGTCCTCGTTGTTGAGATATTTCAGGGCTCGGAAAAAACCATGATGCCGTTTTTCAATACCTTCAACATCCAGTGAATAACATTCGGGACAATCCAAACGGAAACCCAATGTAACCGAGCCGGATTTTGAAAGAATTGCGTTATCAATTACATCCAAAATACTGTATGCCTGTTCTCCTGATAATATCATCTCAATTTGTTCAATATGTCCTTATTTGAGATTGTATAAGCAGTGTTTTTAAACCGTAAAGGCTTCCGGTCTGAAAGTTTATGAAAATAACCCTTTGCAACAAAGAATATCACCGCACAAATGACTGCCTGAATGACAAAAAAGAAAAATGCTTTTCCTGTCATTTTTTCCACGAATGAAAAAAATTGCATGACCAGGTACATTATCAGTACGGCCAATACAATGTACTGGAAGTAAAAATATTTGAGTGCGACCCCTTTTATTTTCAAGGGCGTTTCCAATCCTTTACGGACTTTGTACTTAACAGCCAATTTTAAACACTCATTTTCAAACGGGAGCCAACCATAGCAACAACGGCAGTAATGGCAATTAACCCCAGGGCAACATAAGCAAGTATCCAAACAACATTTGTTATTCCCTCCTTGCGGGTTCCTTGTCCTTTCGCGTCAATAATGTTATCATAATTTATTGCTATACCGATGGCAGTAGATACAATCAAAACGAATGCAATAATCGGTATACCGTAATTTGTAAGCAACGTATTTAACTCCGATTTTGCACTTGTTTGCAAAAGAATAAATAACATCTTCATGTTCTTTGAGTGTGAAAATTGAAAAATGCGGTATACTTAAAGCATACCTTTAATAAACTTAAATTAAAAATCCAGTATAAAACCAATACACAGTATACTTTTCCAGTCTACTTAATAAGTTTACCAAATATGCGTTTTGGAAACTGTAAAAGTACAAATATTTTTAGATGGTTTCTACATCGGATATGATTTTGTCATAATTCTTTTCTACATCCTGCGGTATGACTGCCCGAACTGTCGGCAAATCTGTCTCACCCTCTTTTTTAGAGTCGTACAGGTCAAAATATAAATGAAAGTCCCGTAAATTGGCATTTGCAGCAATACCCACAAACTCACCGGCGGTCAACCTGGTAAAAAAGTTACTGTCATACCGTTCTTCTTTTAAGGTGGAAACCGTTTTACTTTCGCTTACCCGTCCTGAACTGCTCCCGGATGTCCGGCTTATCTTCCGGTTTTCAGCCTTGCCAAAAACTAAAGGATAGTTTTTCAATGCTTCAACATCAGTAGTTTTCCCATAGAATTGATTTCCGAAATTTGCTTCAATACTCGACCTTTCGAGTTTTGAATATCGGCGTTCTACCTTTGAGCCGGATTGAGTGATGAAAGTAAAGCTACATTTATACTCACGTAAAACCGAAGGAAGTTTTTCAAAATCAACAATCTTGAATGTAGTTGCTTCGTCCAAAAAGTAGAAAAACTCTACTTGATTGGACAAAGTAAATTGACGGGTAGAAACTGTAAGCATCAGGGATATGACCGGGCCGATTACATTTTCCTTTTGGAAACTATTACTTATAGTAAGGATTTTTGGGTTCTGCGGGTCGATTAGGTTAAAATCAAAATCATCACCGGTAAGTACCCAGGCAATATTTTTGTTAAGTGTTAAAATACTCAACGGGTTTGTGAGCGAACTTAAAAATGAGGATTGTGTTTTTGGTGAATCTTGCGCATCTATAAATCCCGAAGCAAGGGCACGGCTCCGCTGGGTTCTTTTCAAAAATTCAGTTATCCGTTTGGCTCCTGCCGAACATGTGAACTGAACAATGTGCGGAATGGTACAAAAGTCCGGATACAGGTAGTAAAAATTAATTGCTATCCCCCTCAAAATTCCAACCGCTCCCTTATACCATTCGTCGGGGCGGTCGTTATCGGCATAAGCGGCGTAAAAGTCGTCAATGACTTGTATAAAGAGGTTTTCATCTGTTATCAGCTTTGGACTTATTGGGTTCGTACGATGGCTTTTTGATGGCTCGGTAAATGAAATATGATACAACGGATATTTAACGGCAAATTTTTGATGAAAGTGGTAAACGGTCTTTGATAAATCATCGTCTTTGTAGTCATATACGAAACCGGCAAAATTTGTACGAAGGTATTCTTTAAGGATAGGCTTACCAATAGATTTTGTTTTCCCTGAATTTGCACCGGCATAGATTAAAAAATTATCAAATGGGTCCCGGAAAATCAGTCTTTTTCCTTCTGCGGATAAGGTAAAAAAGTCTTTTTTTTCTCGTTTATCGCCTTTCCTTCTTTTCTTTGTAGGGATAATCAGTACAATCAAGATGATACCTGCAAGGAAACAAATACCTGAAATTAATATAGTTTGCATATATATTTATTTACATTAACCTTTATTGATGTAATTACTTTTATACATTTATATTTATTATTTTATTTACATTTTTAAAGGTTTCATTATTTCATTTTTTCAACTTTGATAATACTGGCAAGTTGTTTTCTTACTTCAGCCAGGGAGGCAATTACTGGATTTTTAACCAACAAGGCTGCTTTAACGGCATTTTGCATGATTTGCCTTTCGACCATGAAATTATCTTGAATATCCTTTGCAAGTACTTGCTTGATTTGGCCTTTTATTTTATTCTCTATCGTAAAAACTGCTTTGTTTTGCAAGGAATCTAAAGGGTTTTTACTCTTGTAAGATTCATTCTGATACGGTTTATATGAATACATTTGGTTAAAATGCTCTTGTGAGCATACCTTAAATTTTTCGTGGTCGAAGCCCCTTTTTACCTGTTTCCCGTTCAATTCCCAGGTATTACCTCTTGACTTTGCATGAGGTGATAACTTGGTACTTTGGTCTTTTGAATTTCTGGAAACAATTACATGAACATGAAAATTAAGGCCGGGTTTTTTATCTCCCGGTCGCGCTTTTCCTTCCCCTACTTCCTTGTCGTAATGCCTGTAATATCTTTCTGTTTCTATTCTTGCAAAATATACAAGGTCGTCACCGCTTTTTACCTTATCGCGCTCAAAATTTTTGGCGTAGATATTCATTACTTCCCGGGTGTACTCCTGCAATTTTACATTCAGGTTCTGACGTTCACCAGATGTCAAATCTTCAAAACATTTTTTTTCGGATTTATCTGCACCTATCAAATGGAGCAGTTCTCTATTTGACGGATTGATTGTTATCATGTAAAATTTATCGTCGTCCTTGCCTATCCCTTTAACATTGTGGTCTATCCGGTCGATTACATCATTCAATTCGCATGAATCTTTATCATGACTGAAAAACAGAGTATCGTCCTTGCCCTCCTGTTCGGCTTCCTTTTCCATATATTCCGCAAGGTCGGCACAACTGCCAGAATTTTTGCCTTGGGATTTGTGGGCCTTAACAAACATTTAATTCTTTCATTATCCGTTCTTTGTATATTTCGTATGTTTCCTGACGGATTCTGATATCCTTGGAGTGAACCAATTTTTCAAAATGCACCTCCATACTGTCAAAAGCCTGTTTTATGGCTTCTTTATTGATTCTCTCACCAGAAATATTATGCTTTTCGTCTTCAAGTTGACGTGATAAATTTTCACGTTCCCTTTTCAACTCAGAAATTTCTTTCGTACGGTTTTCCGTAGCTTCTGTAAGTGTAGCATATTTATCAATCAATTCCTGTACTTCGGCAATCGGCATAAATTTCTCCATGTCTATCTCACCTGGAGCAACCGGTACATTTTCCTGGCTCGGTTCCGGCTGGAAGCTTCCCTGAATGCGTCCCGCTTTTAAGATTTCATACATGGGCTTGATATACTCCTTTTCAATCGCTTTGATGATTTTTATTGTCCGCTCAATGTTGTTTTCCGTTTGCAGTCCGTGATAAACTTTCCAGCTTCGCGGTTCTATGTTCGTTATTTCGAAATAACGCAACATTGAATCAACATAATCGGAATACGATATTCCCTTACAACTTGCATCAAGTCTACTTTTTACAGACTTCTCCAATTTGATATTCTGGTATTCTTTTGCCATGTGTGTACTAAATTGTAACTTATATAAATATCTCTTCAGAAGTTGGTTGCAAAGATTTAGGACACCAAAAGAACACCGTTTGGTGTCCTGACATTTGCATATACCATTCGTTTAGAATGGTTTAAATTTTTTGGATTGAACTCTGTTCAATCCCTGCTTGCTCTACCATTTCTTTACACCCAAAAAATGCAAAGCTAATAAGATTTGCTTTACCAAAACCATCTCCAAGCATTTTTCATTTCCTTTAACAAAAGAATAGAAATTTGGAAATACCGTCACAAAAATTAATATGAATTTTGGGTGCTGCTGCTGCCGATGGATGACGGAACCGCACCCCATCAGGGTACAGTCGGAGTGAAATTCATATCAATTTTTGAAGCGTTGCACATCTCCAGGACGAAATGACGGGAAAAATTCATATCATTTTAATCTAAGCGGAGACAAAATCAAACAGGTTTGATAGTTTTCAAACATGGCAGTGCCCGCATGGCTGAAAAAACCTAAAATTAGTTGTTTTAAAATTAGTTGTTCTATTTATTTCTATTATTTGTCTATTTGTTAATGCGTGGGAAATAAGGTGCATTAAGAAATAATAAAGGCTTGTTTTTCAGTTTGTTGCAAAACGTGGTTTTGTGAAATTTGTGGGAAATAAGGTGCATTAAACCCGGATGTGGGAAATAAGGTGCATTAAAATATCCTAGTGTGGGAAATAAGGTGCATTTAATTCACATTTGTGGGAAATAAGGTGCATTATCATTTTCGGTTTTGTGGGAATAAGGTGCATTAAACTGCTGTGTATGGTTTAGGATTTTGCTGTGCTAAAATGCCTTTTAGCTTCTCCCGTTGGCTATGCTTCTTCTCCGCGTACATCTCCCAGGTCTTGGTAACTTCGCCCAGTTCGCGGAGCGATTCAAGCGAAGAAAGCCATTCCTTTTTTATTTCGTCGATATCTTTAGGAAGTGCCCCGAAAGTTTTGTATTGTGCATTCTGAAAAGCCAGTCCTTTTTCATTTGTATTCCTGTTGCTGATCACCCACAGGTAAAAAAGCTGTTCCAAGCCCTCTGTTATGCCCGACACATTATTGTGATTCCGGTAGGTATCCAACAACTCATGTAATAAGTTTTCTTTGAAAATAACGCCCTTTTCTTCGATTTTTTCTTTTGATTCATTCACTTGTTGCCTGAAACTTCTTTTATCGAAGGTTTCAACTTCCGTAAAATAAAACTCCGGTTCATATTTCCATTTGCTTTTCGGGTATTTTTTTACCCAAACAACCAAAAATTTTAAATCTGTTTTCAAATTGATCAGTTCAAGAATATCATTCAATCCTCGTTTAACTTCCCGGTTGTCTTTCTCCTTTCCCTCTTTCGTGAAAAATGAAATTTGTGCCTTATTGCATAAAAAATTAAAATTCTGACCTCGTTCATAATCCTGGCCGTTCTTCTTTTTCATCAAAAAAATTTCTTTCAGTTCTTTAAGATGCAAATACATATCGTCGTTTCCGCTCCGACGCAAACAGATAAAGGCATCGAGCGAAAAACGCAAAAAATACAAGGAAAGATTTGTCGTAAATTTTGGGGCTACCTTGTACCTGAACATGATCTTAGGCTTTCCCTTTTTCTTAATCGTTATTACATCCAGTTCGGTAAGGAAAATATACGAATTGGAAAGGGCTATGTACTTTGATGTTGCTCCATCATCTTCAAAAACAACCTCCTGCGCTCCTACTTTCAATTGCATTGCTTGTGTGTGTAAGATATGCAAAGCGTTTTCTAAAAGTGAGTCCATGATTTTGTTTTCAGGATTTTTTTGTTCGATCACCTTCCGCGCTTGCTTTTCCTGATCGCTTAAATATCTTGTTTGTAGCGGGTCGGCGTGGGGCTTGCGTAAATATCCTTCGGGGTAATTCATCACCTGCGCAAAATGCGCCGGGTCGATGGAACCGTAACCAAACAAATTGGTTTGACGTTCCACACAAATGTAATACACAATACTTTTAATCAATGATTTATCTTCCTGGGACAAACCAAGTTCATCCAACCAAATCATGTCGATACTGGCGGCAATATTTTTATCGAGCCGGATGGTTGAAAAATCTGTTTTAAGTAACTGATTATTATTATTCATGAGCAACTAATCAAAATGGTTTTTAGCTATAAAGGAACTTCCTGTCCATCGCATTAAAATCGAAGGTAAGGGATTGAGGTATGCGGCTTAATTCTGAATCTGTCATGTTAACTTTGCTTTACAATCTCGTAATAACTGACGTTGATACTCAAAGAAGGTATCTTTTGACTCTCGTGTTCATAGAAAGTTTGAAATACATAACCCTGGACAATGCATCGCGCTCCCTTCTTCAATAAATCCAATGCTTTTGTGTTCTCTCCAAAATTCAAAAAACAGTTTATCCAATGGGTTCTACCACCGTCGGAACTGGCAACGGTAAAGAAAATTTTTTTGTTGTCATTTCTCAGTTCCGCGTCCATCCCCAAATTGCCGGTTACAGTTAAGTGTATCATGATATTTTATTTTAAATTGGTAATACTTTCCATTTGTGAAAAATATAATGTGTGAAATTAATAAATACCTGTTACTTATCCTCATTTTTCTTTGTCTTTTCCATGTCCTTAATAAAGAAAAGCAGCATGAAAAGCAAAATCATCAATGCAACGAAGAAATAGCCAATAAGGTAAATTTCGTATTGTTCGCTGTTATCAAAGATTCGATACAAAACGTATGCTATTATCAGATTTACAAAAGCATATATAAATGCTGTCCTTTTCCCTTTCATTTGAACTTTTGTATGCTGGCTATGGCCGATTGAAAGGCTTTGATGGTTGCCTGCGCTTCGCCCAATTTACGTTGTGCAGTCCTCAAATCATCCTCGAGGCGTTTTATTTCCTGTATGTGGCAGGGATAGATTTTTACCGCTTGCATGATTGCTTTTGTAACAATGGCCTGGTTGGTTAACTTTTGTGAGGTCTTTATCACGTTTGATTCTTCTTCTGATAACCTGAGTTTTACATGTTTTACTTTATCTTCAGACATAACTCAAAATTTTTGTCCGGTGCAAATATAGGAATAATTTTTACTGTTTTGCATTTTTAAAGTTCTAAAGTTTTACTTTTTTGTTGTTCTAATTGAATACATTTATATATATTTGCATAAAAATTTTAAACTGTATTTATGGCACATATTATAAGTTTAATCAACCATAAGGGCGGGGTAGGAAAAACAACCAGCACGGCCGGTATTGGAGCAGGTTTGAACCTTCTCAAAAAAAGGGTTCTATTGATTGATGTTGACCCGCAGGCAAACTTAACCCGTCACTTTGGCCTTCCCAAAAATTCAGACAAGTCCATATATGGGGCTTTGAAAGGTGAATACCCTTTGCCTGTCCATGAAATAAAAAAAGGCTTGGACATGGTTCCTTCGCACACCTGTTTAGTAGGATGGGAGAAAGAAGTATCGGACGAACCGGGCCGGGAATCGTTTCTAAAGGCAGCGATTGAACCTCTTGCATCAAAATATGATTACATATTAATCGACTGCCCTCCATCATTAGGTTACTTGCCAATAAACGCCCTTTCAGCATCACAAAGTATCATTATTGTAGTGGAACCGTCCGCGTTTGCCATCGACGGTATGGGAAACATTTTTAACGCGGTCAACAAGGTACAGTCCCGTATCAACAAAGATTTGACCGGGTGCAAAATACTTATTACAAATTTCTTTTCTAAAAAGGTTTTGCACCAGGATGTTGAAAGTACCCTCCGGGAAAATTACAAAAACCAGGTTTTTAAAACAGTAGTACGCACAAATGTTGCCTTGGAGGAAGCTGTAATGACGGGAGTAGATGTTTTCACCTATGACAGCAGTTCAAACGGTGCAATTGATTATAAAAACGTATGTAGTGAAATAATAAAGGAAAAGCAATGGGAAAAAGTTTTAAAGGCGGTTTAGACGCAATGATTCAAAATACTTCGGTACAAATTGATTCGGACTCGAACGAAAAGGAATTGGAAGCAGCACAAACCTTCATGATACCAGTTACATTAAAAAAGGAAATGAAAATATATTGCGCACAACGGAATATCAAGATAAAAGACCTTATTCTACGGGGCATAAGAAGAGAAATGAAAGTTGATGACGGCAACTAATCAAAAGGTTTTTTTCCAGCCATGCGGGCACTGCCATGTGTTTATTGAGAGGATGTTGTTGCTGCCGATGGATGACAGAACCGCACCCCCCAGATACGCCCTTCGAGTGGCACCGGAAGCGCTCAAAAAACTGTAACCTGTGGAAAATAAATTTAAGATTGTCACCCGCAGTTATAACAGGGTGGAAGAACTGCCCTTTACTTCCCAGAAGACGCTGTATCAGTGGGAGTACCGGTACGGGCACAATTTCCGGGGGAACAGCCGGGGTTTTGTCCGGTACGTGGATCGCGGGAAGGGGTGGGAGCCGTTCATGATGGTGGGTAAGCAGCTTTGTACGCTGACCGATCTCCGTAATATGGCCCGGGAGCTCTCCGGTGAAGCGCAGTCGATTCAACCGGCCAAAAGAAGCGCAGTCGCTTCAAAAACGGGTGACAATCCGGCACATTTAACATAATGGAAATTATACGACAAAAATTTCGGGTGTCAATCTGTCAGTAGCAGGAGGTAATTTCAAACCTGAAGATACGAAAATTAATTGGACAGGCAAAAATTTGAACCGAAAATGAAGGAAATTTTCAGGTACCGGGACGAAATCACCACATTAACAGGTGATCTTAAGCCTCATCAGGCAGACCCCGAAGCACCCCCGACCCTTCGAGGTGAGCTTCGCCCGGGGACAATTCACAAACAATCAAATTTTAAATCAAATCAACCATGAAAATTTTAGAAACCAGAGTTTTTTATAACCAGGAAC
>JAITWJ010000019.1 GCA_031285325.1 Bacteroidales bacterium | reverse complement strand
GACCTTTTTAAGGAGGTCAAAAAAGTTATTTCCCGCCCGAGGTGAAGATCAGGTGAAGAATAAAAAAATGCAGTTAAAAACAATGTGAAATCTGTCAACTTTTTTCAGGACGTGACATTTTGTTTTACCTGCAACAATAAATTGCCGGGCATTCCGAGCGAAATTACAGATTTCGCTCAATCTGGGTATTATAATAATCCTTCTCCAAGTTCATAGATTAACACTCAGTTTTTGCTTTCCATGCAAAAGTGATCTGATATAATATCGACTAACCATACCACTTTTTCCCATCCTCGTAATAAATGTATCTTCCAGCGCCTCATATGTCATTGGGGAAAACGAAAGGCGCGGACAAAACCGTCCGTATTTTATCCTCAAATTTCGGATGTATCCTTTTATTTTCCAACAGCCGATTAAGCCTTTCTTTGTTGGATTGCGAGTAGGCGCTTTTAAAATTTCGGGGGGTAAAGCGCTGAATTTTCTGCCCGCCGTCGAGCGCTTTTATCGTGCTGTCAATCCAGTCGAAACAAAGGGCTTCTTCAACCGCATCGTTGTACAAAATGCTTTTTTTACCGGACGACTTATGTGGAAACACAAACCAGATTTCGTTGGCGGTATCGAAGTTGTCGGTCAGCCACGTTCGCCAGTCTTCCCGGTTTTCAAAATACCTGATTTTATCTTTTTTCATTCACGGATTTTTCAATAAATTCTCTGCTCAGACCGGTCATTTTAGAAATCCAGTCAACAGTGTTTCCTTCTTTGTAAAGCCGAAATGACAAATACTCCATAGTTTCGCCAATTTCAATAATATGTTTGTCGGGGTCATAAAACCTTATCACAAGTTGTTTCCAAGGCTGTTCCCGAAGTTCGTGTACAAATTTAACTTTTTCGACTTTCAGTTTCTCAACGATTTGCTCTAAATTGTCGTACTCAAAGCAAAGTTCAAAATTGTTTCCTCCAACAACGACTTCTTTATTTTCAATTAATGTTTGAAAATGAGGGCGCAAATGAATGGCAAATCCACCAAAAGACACATTTTCGCCATAATCGGCTTCAACTTTTTGTTCCAATACGTTTTCGTAAAAATCTCTTGACTTTTTAATGTCTTCAACTGTTATTAAGGAACAAACAAATTTCAATTTTCCAGCTTCGTTGTCCATATTTTTTATTTTTATGCCTTACGGGGCGGTTGTTGTCTACATTGTTTTGAGGGTGCAAAGGTAATGAATTTTTGTTGAATGTAGAGACGCGGCGCGCCACGTCTCTACTCTACGGTTAGCATTGCTTCCGCAGGCAACGCTTCGCTCGCCGTGCGGTTATGGAAGTTTGTCCTTTCAGGACGGGAAAGGGCTTTAAGGACAGTAAAGACGGAAAATAGATTTTACTATAAATTTTATTTTTTCAACCATTTCCATTGCCAATATTCTGCCGAATAATCCAATTCTTGACTGTAATCTACTTCTTCGGCAAACCAATCCGTTTCATTCCCCCAATTCTTCACATCATTTATGAAAACGTCTTTGTCAAAATCAGGGTTGTTTTTCAGGAAATTTTTATTGGACAGCCCTCTGTCTAACCATTCTAAAAATGTTTTTCCCAATTCAAATTTTTGCTCGACTTTATACAATTTCTTGTACGCTTCCATTGAAACACAAAAATCTATGGTCAGGTAATTATCTTTTTGTGTATATCTAACAAAAGAATTTCGATTATATGAATCCGGCAAACAACGAATCGCAATTCCAATATCTGAATTATTATTTGCATATTTTGTATTGATTTTGTCTTCTAAAATATGCCTTAACTCGGCTGCCAATTCTCCAACACGCGCACCGGCGGTATCTGACGTTAAAAAAAACTTCATATTTATATTGTATTTCAGGGTGCAAAGGTAGTAAAAATTTTGGGGGTGAGGATTGGGGGCTTGTTATGGAGCAAAAATCCAATCTTTATTTTTGAACAAGCCTGTAAGCAGGGCTAAACCAAAACTCGACACATAATAAATAGCAATTACAATGAGCGGGTGAATTTTCTTTCGCCCGGCGGCTTTCGCCTCATAACGCCCGATTATCTTTCTGTACCTGCCTTTGTGGTAATAATAAAACAATAACAACGCCGTCGTTCCTATGCCCAAAGGGTATTTATGCCACCCGCCAAAGTCAATATCGACATTGATACCAAACCCTTCCGCAAGCATTACTATTGCACCAACGTTCATGACCACGCAGAAACCGACAAAAATAATCCCGCCCAATACGGGAATACCCTCGAAGTTTCTTGACTTTTCAGCCAAAATGTATGTTTTGTAAAATAAGTAATCGTATATCTTCATCGTTTACCTCCTTTCTCTATCCCTGCGGGGCGGTTATAATTTGTAATGTTTTGAGGGTGCAAAGGTAATGCTTTTGAATGTACAGATAATTTAAAGCAGGAATGTTCGTATGGCTGATATGATAACCATCAATATTATGAATATCAACGGAAGGCAACTTAATATAAGTATCGACCGGTTCAAAATGCTTTTTTTACGTTTTATTGCTTTGGTGGCAAAGTTAACGGCTGTAACAAGCAATACAACCATAGTAAAAACGGCGGTTACGGCAATCGGCATGTGGGCCGGCAGCATGTTTTGCATAAGGACATATCCTGACAAAATGTAAACAGCAACAGCCAGTATAAGGGCGATGCAGGCAATGAGCGTGAAATTATGTTTCATATTATCGTTTGTTTCATGTATTCTGTTACTTAATTTTATCTTCCAAATACTGCAAATCGTTTCTGATTAAGGCGTCCAGACAGTTTTTCACATCGCTTACGGTTTGCCCT
>JAITWJ010000017.1 GCA_031285325.1 Bacteroidales bacterium | reverse complement strand
GCATTGTTTCCTCGCTTGAGGAAAGTATATTCGCGTCCGAAAACATTGTTTCCTCACTTGAGGAAAGTATATTTCCGCCCGAAAACATTGTTTCCTCGCTTGAGGAAAGTATATTCACGCCCGAAAACACTGTTTCCTCGCTTGAGGAAAGTACCTTCACGACAGAAAACACTGTTTCCTCGCTTGAGGAAAGTATCTTCACGACAGAAAACATTGTTTCCTCACTTTGCGAATACAGGTTTTTTCCCCGGAAGTAAAGCCCCAAAACTCACAAAGCGGGCTTTTTTTTGTTGTTATTCTCAAACCCCGCAGGGGTGGGGGCTTTAAATTTACAATTGACAGTTGACAATGTACAATGGGGTGCTTCGCAGGCTCGCAGTTAGCAATAACTATGTGTTCTTAATTGTTAATTGACAATTATCCATATTGTCAACTATCAACTGTCCATTGTTCATTGTTAAATGCAAAACAGTTTCTAAAACTCACAATGTTATATTAAATGCTAAATTTGAATTTCATTTATTAATTATATAATCATGAATTATACTTTGCTGAATTTAAATACTCCGGTTGAACTTATCAACGAGGCAATGCAGAATGGGATAGTTAGCAGTATTGGTATTAAAATAACCGGTGTTGAATACGGGCTGGTAGAAGGTTTTTTTATTCTTTCAAACAAAAACTGCCGCCCCGATGGAATTTTACATGGTGGCACTAACCTCGCTTTTGCCGAAACACTTGCAGGCTTGGGAAGTATGTTAATAACCGATTTACAGGAATACGATGTGCTCGGAACTCATGTTTCAGGAAGCCATACAGGTATGCTGAAAACAGGAAAGGCAAAGGGCGAAGCAAGAATTGTACATCGCGGCAACAAAACACATGTATGGAATGTTGATGTGAGAAACGAAGAAGGACGGCTTATTTCAACCATACACGTAACAAATATGATTGTAAAAAGAAATGGACGAACTGAATAATTTTATTCGGTTTATTGACAGACTGCAGGCAGCAAACTGTAATTTCGCATTATGGTCGGTACAAGGAAGTAATACTCCTGAAATAATTATTACGGGGAACAACGAATTGATTTATCCGGCCAATATCAATAAATTAAATGGGCAAAACGGATTTGTTTTTGCTCCTTATGAAATTTCTGAGAAATCGCCGCTGATACTGCTTCGCCCCGGTATTTATAAAAAAGGGATAGAAGAAATAACAAGTATTAATTATGAAAACATTCAAAAGCATGAATCCGGCAAACATAAATCGGATGAACCTTGTTATTTTATTTCGAGAGATGAATATTTGGCAAACATACGGCAAACCGTTGATGAAATAAAATCAACCAAATTAGACAAAGTGATAGTTTCGCGATTAATTCCATTTAAACGCAATAATGAATCGATAGGCGAAGTTTACATGCAACTTTTCAAACAAATACCCAACGCTTTTGTTTACTTGATAAACCTGCCCAAAGCAGGTTTTTGGATGGGAGCTACTCCCGAAATTTTACTCAAGTCGGAAGGCAAAATGTTTGAAACCGTTTCGTTAGCCGGAACCCAGTCGCGCCATAACAATTGTTGTTACGAATGGCGTACCAAAGAAATAGAAGAACAGGCATTTGTGTCGCGTTACATACTGGATATTTTTCATAAATTCAATATTCATTCTTATACAGCCAGCGGCCCCGAAACCTTAGAAAGCGGTAAAGTGGCACATTTGAGCACAAGTTTCCGCTTTCCTGCTAATAAACTGGGTTCAAATTTTGGTGATTTTATTGCTAAGCTGCATCCAACACCGGCCGTTTGCGGTTATCCAAAATCGAAAGCGGCACAATTCATTTCTAAAATTGAAAAACACAACCGCCGATACTATACCGGCTACCTTGGCCCATGGAATCTTAACGGTAATGTAGAATTGTTTGTTAATTTACGATGTATGGAAATTAGGCCAGAACAATATATTTTATATTCGGGAGGAGGAATTACATCGTGTTCAATTCCTGAATACGAATGGGAAGAAACAAACAACAAGGCAGAAAACTTATTATCAGCCATCAAAACCGTTCAAAACAAATGATTTCAACAAAGAAACATATTCAGCAACTGGCCGCAATTTTAAAGGCAAAATGTATTTGCGATATTGTAATTTCGCCTGGTTCTCGGAGCGGCCCGTTGGTGCATACACTGGTTACAAACGGTTTTTTTAATTGCAGGAATATTGTTGACGAGCGCAGTGCGGGTTATTTTGCAATTGGGCTTTCGCAGGTTTTGCAAAAACCGGTTGTTTTGGTTTGTAGTTCAGGAACGTCAACACTTAATTATGCGCCTGCTGTTGCAGAGGCTTTTTATCAAAATATTCCTTTAGTAATTTTAACTGCCGACCGTCCGGCTTATTGGATTAACCAGGGAGAAAATCAAAGTATAAAACAAAATAACATATACAGAGGATTTGTTAAAAAAGAAATCACAATCCCGATGGGCGAATCGGAAAAAGAACTTTGGTTTGCATGCCGCGAAATAAATAATTGCATAAATAAGGCAGTTTCAGGGAATCAGGGACCGGTGCACATCAATATTCCGATGGAAGAACCTTTGCACGATTTACTGCCCGAAGATTTACCATCAGTAAAAAATATTGAAGTTTCCGAAACTAATACATTCATTTCTGAAAATGAGCTTAATAAACTGGCCAAAATTTATAATCAGTCAGGAAAAATTTTGATTTTAGCAGGACAACAAAATCCGGATAAATATCTGGAAAATATTTTATCTGAATTTGCCAAAAAAACAGGAGCAGTTGTTTTAAAAGACCAGCTTGCCAACCTTAATAATACTGATTTTTGCGGAAACGTTGATTTATTGGTTACTTCGTTGCTTTCTGAAAATATTGCCAAGTTTAAACCCGATTTGTTAATTAGTTTTGGAGGTAAGTTTGTTTCTAAAACGCTTAAATATTTTTTGAGAGAGAATAGGGCTAAAAACCACTGGCACATTAATATTGAAAATGAATGCACCGACACTTACCTGTCTCTCACAGAAATAATAGGAGTAAAAGCCAAAACTTTTTTCAGTCAGATTTTACCTTTTGCAGAATCGAAAAACAATCGATTTTTTGTTCGCTGGAAAGAAAAAGAAAGGCAAATAAATTATTTGCGCGATGAATTTATTTCACAAATCGGTTTTTGCGACCTTTCGGTTTTCGGCTATTTACAAAGGTACATTCCTGAAAATTCGGTTTTACATCTTGGAAATAGTTCATCGGTACGGTATGCGTTACTTTTTAACACACTTCGAGATGTTGAATATTTCAGCAATCGAGGTGTTAGCGGAATTGACGGGTCAATGTCAACTGCAGTTGGATTTAATTCGGAATCGGGAAAAATTAATACACTTGTTTTAGGCGACCTTTCATTTTTTTACGATTCCAATGCACTTTGGAATAAATACATTCGCGATAATTTGCGGATAATTGTTATTAATAACGCCGGTGGAAATATTTTCAGTATGATAAAAGGTATCAGCGATTCACCAGCTTTTAAAGAACACTTTTTTACAGAAAATAGATTCAGTGTTAAAGAAATTGCCAAAATATTTAAACTGGATTATTTCATTGCTTCTGAAAAAAACGAATTGGAAACTGCGCTTCAGGAATTTTATTCTCAGAAACAGAAAAAAGCAGCTATTCTTGAAGTTTTTACGGATGCAGAATTAAATGCAAAAACGTTCAAAGAGTTGTTTGTTGCAGTAAAAAATGTAAAATAGTAAATCACGCTTATATCGAATATAATTTCAACAGTTTAATACTTGTAAATAATTTTATTGTTTTTACATTTGATGTAATTAATGATTGATTTTTTAAAAAGTTACTGCCTATGGAAAAAGAAACTTTTTTGTTAAATATGGCGTTTTGTATTTAACAAGTAGCAGTTTATGGCTCTGCTGACCGAAAAGCCTATAAATAATTCATTATTTTACTAAAAAAAACTATAGTTATGAAAAAAATAATTATCCTATTTTTTCTAATTACAACAACAATAGCAACAGCAAGTGCACAGGTGTTTATTGAAGGTAGCGTTGGTTTTAATTATTCAGACAATTATTTGAATTTAGATTATTCATCATCGTCATTCAGTATTTCGCCGAGTGTTGGATATTGGCTAAATAATAAGGTTGCAATCGGAATAAGCCCAATGTTTGGCGGAAGCAATACTGATGGTATACTTGATGATATAATTGAAGCAGGTTTGGAATCCAAAGACCGTGATTGGTTAATTTCTGTTTTTGGACGTTATAAATTGTGGGGAACCGAAAAACTATCTTTGCTCATTGAAACGCCTGTCGGATATGGTATAGGTACCATTAAACATACGAAGGATGCGGCTACTTTTAGAGATTTTTCAATATCTGAATTTTCGGTATCTGTATTTCCTTTAGTTTCTTATAAACTAAATGAAAGGTTTAGCTTAGTTGCACGGTGTAATTTTTTATCTTTAGGCTTTTCTTCCGTTAATCGCAAAAATAAAATGGGAGATGGAACTATTGTTAAAAATGCAACCAATGACTTTAATTTTGGTGCCCGTTCGTCAGTTTTCGATTCTTTAGGCGATATTTCAATAGGTTTTGTATATAATTTTAAAAATAAATCAAAAAATTAAATTTAACAATTGTGAAAATTTTAAAATTCGTTGCGCTTATAGCGCTTTTGGCAGGAGTTTTTTCGTGCACAAAAAATATCGAATTAGTTAATAGTCAGTATTTTACCTCGTCATCCGAAAAAAAATTATTAAATGAACCTAACTCTTCGTTTGCAGTCGATAGCCTGATTACTTCGTTTGAGGTTGACGGTATCGTTGATATGACAGTTGATATAAGAAATATCAATGAGAAGGAAACTGTAACGGTAATTACACTAAAAATGGAAGAAGGGAGCGATGTTACCTCGCTTGCACCCTCTATTACTTTAGCGCCAGATGCCACCATAATACCGGAATCTGGTACTGCACACGATTTTTCGAAACATGTAGTTTATGCCGTAACTACCGAAGACGGAACAAGAGCTATATATTTAGCTGTTAGCGAAAGTGTACCACAAACGCGTGCTATTACAAATATTACCATAAGTGCTACTACAGGAGGGGGAGTAGAGGCACTCATTACAGCAGCAAATGGGTCATCAAAAACACATTATATTGTAGCTAATACTTCACGACCGTTTCAGGCTAATGACCTGTGGGCTACTGCATTTTGGGCATATCAAAAAGACTGCAATTATTTTTTGGATGGATGGTATCTAAACAATTCTACTTCACCTGTATCAAATGAATTAAATTTTTCGCATATATTATACAACGATGACGAACTTAAGGCAAAATATGTAGTCAATCGCACGGTAAACGTACAAAGTGAAAATACAAATAGAGGCACAGTCTCCGGTGGAGGCATCACCAATGATGTAGGAAAAGTAACGATTAATGCGACACCTAAAACGGGTTATACATTTGATGGATGGTATTATCCAAGCGGCACAATAAAACAATACAGTTCAGCAAATTACACTTTTAAACCATCTGGAAATATTACCTTAGAAGCCAGATTCAATATGACTGCTACTATCACAGGTGCTTCTTCCGTTTGTGTAGGCTCTAATACAACGTTTACGGTAAATGCACCGGGCTCGTTTTCATGGGGTAGCAGTTCGAATATTAGTATTAATGGTTCAGGAAATTCGGTTACGGTTTCTGGAGGTTATAACGGCGCAGGTTGGGTTAGAGTTATTGATGCTTTTAATAACAAGGAAGTAACAAGGTATAATGTTTGGGTAGGTGTACCCGAGTTATATAGTGTGTATTCTGAACAGGGCATGTCATGTTGGGCTGGTTATACTACGCATTGGACAGCACATTCTTATAGTGATCTCAGTCAGGTATAATGGATAGCTATGGGTTGGGATGACTATGGAAATAGAGTTAATGGAAATGTAATTCGTCGTTTGTACTATGGGACTATTGCTGTTGCCGATATTCAATTCAATGACCCTGGTGCTTACATCATTTCTACTTATGCTGTAAGTCCATGTGGTAATGGTAACGTTGTAGATATTTATAATTTTTATGTTTATGAATTTAGAACGAGTTTCAACCCTGTGTTGAATAAAATAGAAATATACGTTGATGGTGTCAACGCAGCAAAAAAAGCAGGTGCTGTTTTAGATCAGTTTACTATTACCATTTCAGACAACAACGGCACTTATAGAACCCAAAACAATTATTCCGGCAATCAGTTTTCGATACCTGCAGGCAATCTTAGCGATGGGACTTATTCTGTAAAAATAAGTAACGGCAAAATAACCGAAACCAAAGAGTTGGTTATAAAACGGTAAAATAAAAATTAAGCAATAAACAAAGCCTCGTAGGTTAAATATTTCGGGGCTTTTATTTTTAAAAAATAAATGCACAAAAGTATGGCTGTAAATCGTAATTGGGAAACCATAAAAACATACGAAGATATTTTTTTTGATTATTTTGATGGTATTGGAAAAATTACTATCAACCGTGAACGTTACCGGAATGCTTTCCGCCCAACTACGGTAAACGAAATGAGCGATGCACTACATATTTGCCGTGAGGACAGGCACATTAATGTGATTGTTATAGCAGGTGCTGGCGACAAGGCTTTTTGCGCAGGTGGCGATCAAACTGTAAAAGGAGAAGGTGGTTATATAGACAAAGAAGGAATTCCACGTCTGAATATTCTTGAAGTTCAGCGCCAGATTCGCAGTATGCCCAAACCGGTAATTGCTATGGTAAATGGTTATGCTATCGGCGGTGGACACGTTTTACATGTAGTTTGCGATATCAGTATTGCAAGTGAGAACGCTATTTTCGGGCAATCAGGCCCAAAGGTTGGCAGTTTTGATGCAGGGTTTGGTTCGTCGTACCTTGCCAGTATTGTAGGGCAGAAGAAAGCCAGGGAAATTTGGTTTATGTGCCGCCAGTATTCTGCTGCCGAGGCGTTAGAAATGGGGCTTGTAAACAAAGTAGTTCCGTTTGTTCAATTGGAAAATGAAGTTGTTGCTTGGGCACAAAAAATGCAGGAATACAGTCCGTTGGCATTGCGAATGCTTAAACTTGGTTTAAATGCCGAACTCGACGGGCAAGTAGGTATCCAAGAATTTGCAGGGAATGCAACTTTACTTTATTATATGACCGAAGAAGCGCAGGAAGGCAAGCAGGCTTTTCTCGAAAAACGAAAACCAGATTTTAAAAAATATCCCAAATTTCCATAAAAATTTCTTGGTACGACTTTTATTAGTTGAATTTTTTTAAACTGAAATTTGCCCAATGGCAACAATGAAAAAATGGATAAATGCTGCACGTCCGCGAACACTTCCTTTGGCGCTGTCAGGAATTATTATGGGATGTGGGCTGGCATGGTATATGGATGCCATTCAATGGGATATAAGTTTACTGGCTATTATTACAGCTACGCTTATTCAGATTTTTTCTAATTTTGCCAACGATTATGGCGACAATCAGCACGGTACAGATAATAATTCACGGTTGGGGCCAGTGCGTGCGATGCAAAGTGGCGAAATCAGTAAGAAAGAAATGAAAACAGGAATGTTTATAATTGGTGGGCTTAGTTTTATATTTGGAACATTGCTGGTTTATATTGGGACTTGGTATCATTCTAAGTTCGCATTTTTATGTTTTATGAGTTTGGGAATTATTTCGTTATTAGCAGCTTACTTTTACACTGTAGGTAAAAGATCGTACGGTTATATAGGGCTTGGTGATTTATTTGTTATAGTGTTTTTTGGCCTATTGCCAGTTACTGGTGTATTTTACCTCAATACCAACTTTTTTCTTTATTCTGTTTTTTTACCTGCAATAAGCATAGGATTTTTTAGTGCCGGTGTACTCAACCTTAACAATATGCGCGATATTGAAAATGACCGTAATTCAGGAAAAATTACCATTTCTGTCAGACTGGGTCAACAGAAAAGCCTGATTTATCACATATTTCTGATTTTGAGCGGTTGGGTTACAGTACTGATTTATGTCGTAAAACAGCATACATCGATTTGTCAGTGGCTGTTTGTTTTAGTTTTGCCATTTTTTATAAACGATTTGAGAAAGATAAGAAAAATAAAAAACAATATAGAATTGGATCCGTTTTTAAAACGTTTGGTACTTTCAACATTGGCTTTTACGTTGCTTTTTTGTGCAGGATTTATCATTTCTACATAATGAATGCTTGGTATAAAAAATATGAACTGATATTTAAACGCCCGGCTAAAACATCGAAAGGAGAATATAAGATACGCCCGGTATGGTTACTGTTTTTAAATAAAGATGGTAAAACAGGAGTAGGCGAGTGCGCCCCAATGGCTGGTCTTAGTCCTGAAACTCCTGAACAGGTGGAAAAAATATTGGTGGAAATAAGCAAAAATCCAAAGTATTTTATTGAAGACATGACATTGACAAAAAATATTTCTTCGGTTCGGTTTGCACTTGAAACTGCCTGGCAAGATTTATTAAATGAAGGGAATCATACATTTTTTCATTCTGATTTTTCTGACGGGAAAATTGGAATTCCAATCAATGGACTAATTTGGATGGGCGAAGAAAAGTTCATGAAATGTCAAATTCAAGAAAAACTGAATGCCGGATTTCAGTGCATTAAATTAAAAATCGGTGGAATTGATTTTTACAGGGAAATAGAACTGCTTAAAAATATCAGACAATATTCTGGGGCTGAAAAAATTATTCTTAGAATTGACGCCAACGGTGCATTTAATTATGCAGAAGCATTGATAAAACTTAAACAATTATCGGAATTTAAAATCCATTCTATTGAGCAACCTATAGCTGCCGGGCAGTGGACAGAAATGGCAAAACTTTGTGAGGAATCACCCATACCTGTTGCCCTCGACGAAGAACTCATAGGGATTTATTCATTAACTGAGAAAGAAGAAATGCTTGATGCCGTATGCCCTAAATTTATAGTGTTGAAACCAAGTTTGCATGGAGGTTTTATCGGATGTGATGAATGGATTAAACTTGCAGAACAGCGAAATATCGGGTGGTGGATAACTTCATATTTAGAATCGAACATTGGGCTGAATGCAATTGCCCAGTGGACTTTTCATAAAAATGCACAAGGATTTCAGGGACTTGGAACAGGAGATTTATTTTCCAATAATTTTAATTCTCTATTGGAAATAAGAGGCGGTGAACTTTGGTTAAATAAGGGAGAAATATTTAAGTTTCCAGAAGACTTTTTGAAAACATGAATCTTTTCCCTGAACATATTATCCTGAACGGGAAAAAGATTTCCGTTGCTGAGTTCATTAGAACTTCACAGGAATCTGATTTTAGCAAATTTCTAAAAGAATGGTATTCATCAAAAAGTTTTATTGAAGTTAAAACATCGGGAAGTACAGGTAAGCCAAAATCTATCAGGCTTGAAAAACAATTTGTGTCGGCCAGTGTGCAGCGTACGCTTCTTTTTTTCAAATTAAAAGAAGGCG
>JAITWJ010000040.1 GCA_031285325.1 Bacteroidales bacterium | reverse complement strand
CTTGTTTGATTTCTTCAAATGATTTCAATTCTGCCATATTTTTTATACTTTAAACAGTGATTGATTCAAAAAAACGAGGCAAAGGTACAACATTCCACAATAATATCTAACTTTTTGCAGGGTACGCAAACCCAAAACAGCGTTACCTCTATGGTGGTGCAGACAGCATAGTTTTTACCGGTGGTCACCGCTACCCTGCCAGTGGTCAAAAGATTTTTGCGGCGCATTTATTTCGGCGGACATTTGCCGTAGAATTTCAAACATAAATTTAAAAAACAATGAAGTTAGTTTCAATTTGCATTATTGTGGAAAATAAATATAAAATACTGATACTTAAATGACTGAATACAATACAAAATATTTGACTATGCTATAAAAAAACAGAGAACCTGTAAATAGGTTCTCTGTTTAAAAATACGCTAAAAAAATAATTTAACTTGGACGATTATTCAAATTATTTTGGATCCCAGAATATTCTGACAAGATTATCATTTTTACCGATTACGTTAACAGCATCATTGTAATTAAGCTGATTTCTTGTTTCTTCTCCAGTTGGATAGCTAAACCTGCGCGGAAATCCATCTCCAAACGATCCATCACCTGCAAACATGGTGTTGTCAAACGTATTCCGCTGTAATACGGGATAACCGCTTCTTTTAAAGTTATTCCATGCTTCTTCGCCATCGAATATATTTACAATCCAATACTGGGTATTAATAAGTTCAAGCGCCTTTTCAGCATTGTATGCCACTAATGGATGCTTAATATAAGCATCTTGTTCTTCCTGTGAAATAGACGTCTGCGGAATATTAAACCTTGCCTGTGCATCTTTTACATATAATGCATACCTGTCCATATCCGCTTTTATCGCATTTTCATAAAAAACCTTAGCATCACCAGGTATCCATCCTCTAAAGGCAGCTTCTGCAAGAAGCAGTGAGGTTTGCGAATATGTTAACCAATATGTACGCGCTAACCTCGACGCAGCTCCTTGTGTGTTCATCTGTGAATAATCTAAACCCAAAAGAAGATTACCTCTATATTTCGTTGTATCTGCGAGTTGATTATTATCAATCCCAATAGGTATGCCATACTGTTCTTCAAGGTTAAGATTAGGGCTTGGATCCTGTTCTGGACTGCTTGGGTCGGCAAATCTTGCAATAATATACTTGGCTCTTGGGTCGTTAGTCGATTTTAACTGATTTACAAACGGTTCGGCTGCATAATAATAATGTGCGTTATTAGTTACTATACCACCGTTTCTACTATTTGTATAGTTTGTGCCATCGAAAATTACAAATACATCATCTGCATTAGATTCCATTACTCCGCCATTAAGTGCTTCCTTTACAAGGCTCTCGGCTTTTGATGGATTAACTCTGGAATAACGCATACCCATTCGTAACAATAACGAGTTACCTACCTTTTTCCATTTTGCCACTTGTGCAACAGCGTCATTTGAAGGCACAGAACCATTTTTGCCATAGAAAAGATCGGCAGAAACAAAATCTCCATTTGGATTTAAAGCAACCAAAGCTTCTTTGATTTCTTTCTCAAGATCAGCATAAATAAGTTCAGCATCATCGTATTTAGGATAACCATACCCCAAAGCTCCGTCGGAGTAAGCTTTTATTGCATCAAAATAGGGGACATTACCGAAATTGTCAACAATATTCATAAACACATTTGCTCGCCAAATGCGAACAATGTTTTTCATATTCACATAGTTTGCCTGGTCTGCTTCAGGCATATCATTTATCTTATCTAAGATATGACCAAATTCTTTTGCAGGACCGGTATATAAACCCCAAAGCCCATTACCGCGGTCATCAAAATTAAAATTAAAAAATTTTGTAGCTCCTCCATTCCAAGGATTCACAAAATGTTGAACTATAGTATTCTGACGTTCCCAATTGCCGCTGACACTAATACGTTGTTCCCCTGCAAAAAGAAGCCCCAAATCTATTTCATTTATTTCATAAGGATTCGTATTTATTTCTTCAAAATCCTTATCACATCCGGCAAATACAAGCAGAAAACTGCTCAAAAATATTATCGGTTTTAAATTTTTCATAACTCTTAAAATTTAACATTCAAACCAAAAGTAAAATTACGGGTTGTCGGTAACGACAAACCTTCATAACCTGCAAACTGATCGTTTCCAGACTGCATAGCTTCAGGGTCAAGATTAGGTATATCTTTATAAAGAATTGCAACGTTCCTGCACGATGCTGTAAGTGTCAATCCTTTAACAAATTTAAGAAATTCAACTTTACTAACCTGGTTAGTAAGATTATAGCTTAACGAAATACTCCTTAACTTGACGAAATCAGTCTTATAGATAAAGGGTTCTCCTATATTATAATTCCTGTAATCGGCATAAAAACTCTGCAAGTCTTTAACAACCGAAGTATTGGGCTGACCTGATATATCAACACCGTTTGCGTCTTTAGTACCAGGTGCATATACTGCCGGAAATGTCATACCTTCTTCATATATATTTTTTCCGCTGCCATCTACTCCAATAATGTTACGGCCTTCGAGCGACATTTTTGAGAATCCCTGCCTTGTAAGATTAAGGTTTGTTGACGAATAAACCTTACCTCCAAATTTATAGTCTAAAAACACACTGAGTGTGAGGTTTTTATAATTAAATGTATTATTCCATCCACCTGTATGCTTAGGCATTGCACCGCCAAAAGAAACATAAGGATTAGAAGTATTATTAACCAACCTTCCGTTTGCATTTACTATTATCTCTCCTTTGTCGTTCCTTGCATAATCTTTTGCGTATATCTGATTTAACGATTTGCCTACTACATAGCGCATTTGAGCAACAAACGTATCGCCTCCCGGACTGTTTACAGTTAATTCTTTAATTGGGTTTCCTTCAAGGTCATTACCTACAGATAGTACCTCATTGGTAAGGTAACCGTGGTTCCACGAAGTGGCCCATGAGAAATCTTGAGTAATAACAGGCTGATATTCAATCACCCATTCAATTCCAGAATTTTTCAATGAACCAATATTTTGTTTGATATTTTCATACCCCGAAGCTAAGGAAAGGTTAACAGACATTATCTGCCCGCTTGAAACTTTGTCGAATGCGGCCACATCAACATATAACCTGTTGTTGAACATTCTCATTTCCAATCCTATTTCTTTTTCTTTAACAGTAAAAGGCGTAAGATTTGGATTAGGCGACTGATTCCCTGATATGCTGCCGGTTGTTTGTCCATTAAACGGATTGTTTGCAATAGTATATGTAAGGTTGCCTTCGTACGCGTTCACTCCAGCTGCATTACCTACTTCTGTCCACGATCCTCTTAACTTACCGTAATTAAGCCAATTCGTTTTCAGTAATTCCGAAAAAACAATACTACCTGATACCGAAGGATAAAACTCGTCGTTGTTGGCAGGATCCAACACCGAGAACCAGTCGTTTCTTCCTGTAACGTTAATATAATAGGTAGATTTATATCCAAACCCTGCAACTCCGTACAGAGAGTTCACTCTGGTTTCCCTGTGTCTAACTGTAGGGGTTCTAATTGTTCCATTAGGAATGGAAAAAAAGTCGCGTGCAATAAAATTAGTAGCTTCTAATTCAAGCCCATTAGATTTTACTCTGTAAGTGTTTCCTCCAAAACTTGCATCTATCGAGAAATCATTTAACTGCTTGCTAAAACCTAAGAGAAAATCGGCATTAACTTCTGTCCCTTTGTCGTTTCTTAACCTGTACTCGCCTCTATATGTTCCGTCTTGATGAAGCGGCCCCTGACCGGCCCCTATACCACCCGGAGTTTTCTGTTCGTTAAAAAAATATGAATAATCGTAGTTATATCTGCCCATTACATACAGCCAGTCGGCTATATCGTAACGCAATGAAGCTGTTCCCAAAAAACGGTCCCGTTCATTGAAATAAAGTTGTCCTGCCTGCTGAGCATAATAAGGGTTGAAAACAGAAGAATTGAAAGCTGAAGTTTTAGCTTCGGTACCATCTTCAGCGTACGCACTATTCTTGAAAACATCTAATGGTATAACAGGAGTTATACGGGTCAGGAAGTTCATTACACCAGGACCTTGCATACCACCTTGTGGCGGATTAATATACTGTTCGTTGGTGTAGTTCATATTAAATGTAAAATTCAATTTTGGAACAATTTCGTGAACTATACTCGTGTTTGCGGTATTTCGTTTATAACTGTTGGTTGGTTCAATACCTTTGGTATCGGTATTTGAAAACGAAGCCCTAAAACTGCCCTTGTCGGTACCGCCCGACACTGCTACGGTATTAGTTAACACCTGTCCTGTACGGAAATAGTCTTTTATCCTGTTTGGTACAAATGAATATGGAACCTTAGAACCATCATAAATTTCTATCATGGAACCATCCAACAAGCCACCCCAAACCATGGCAGCATTAGCAGTGGATGCATCAGCAGTTGTAGGCTTTTGTCCCATTGCTCCATGTCCGTACATAGTTTGGAAATCGAAATAATCGAGAACGGACTGTGTTGTAAAATTCGAAGAAAATTCAATACCTATCTGACCTGCTCCTGCACCCGATTTTGTGGTAATAAGAATAGCGCCATTTGCTGCGCGCGAACCATAAAGAGCGGCAGCAGTCGCCCCTTTTAACACTGTCATGGTTTCAATATCGTCAGGATTGATGTTATTCAAAGCATCACCAGTATCACGGTTTGCACCACGGCTTGTACCTGAAGCTCTGGCGTCTTGATCCATAGGAAGACCGTTAACAACAATAAGCGGAGCGTTGTTTGCCCCACTGAAAGCAGATTGTCCGCGCAGGCGTATTTGTGTACTGCCACCGGCGCCGGCAGACATTGATGAAATGTTCAAACCTGAGACTCTGCCTTCAAGAGCCTGCATAGCATTGGTACTTCTGTTTTCCGTTAAGACGTCAGCACCTACGGTCGATACCGCATAACCAAGACTCTTGGCTTCTTTTTTGATACCAAGAGCTGTAATTACAACTTCACTTAACTGTTCAGCCGTTTCCGACAATGTTACATTAACGGCTGACTGTGTACCAACCGCTACCTCTTGAGGTACAAATCCAACAAAAGACACTCGCAAAACAGCCTGATTGTCAGGTACCTGAACAGAAAATCCTCCGTTTACATCAGTAGTAGTACCTGTGGTAGTTCCCTGAACCATCACAGTTACACCCGGCAAAGGTACGCCATCTACGGTAACAACCTTTCCGGTTACGGCTCTTTGGGCGAAAGCCACCTGCATTGTAAACAGAAAAAACAAAAACAAAATCGTTAGTTTTTTCATAAGTTAGTGTATTTATGTTCTTTCCAGCCTCTAAAAAGATTTAATAAAAATAAAAAACGTGAGACTATTAAGATATCACCAGTATTTAAGTTTTTAGAGTTGAATTGCTAAACCTATACATGGAGATATATTAAACGCTTAAAAAATTAACTTTAAATAAAGTGCAAAGTTATTACTTTTTTACAAAAAATAACAATTATTACTTTTTTTTGTGGTTTTGAAAAATATTTTCAAACCAGATATGTCTATCCAACAGAAAAGTAAAATAATGCTGTACCCCAAAATCGGGAAATTTGTGATTATATTTTTTTCTATTGCATTTATTGCAGTGGGAATACGTGCCTATCAACTTTATCAGTATATTTTCAAGGAAAATGTTAAAAAAGAATACGTTTTGCTTGTACCTCAAAAAACAACTTACAACCAGGTAATCGACAGTTTAGCCGCCAACGATGTACTCGTAAATTATAAAGCTTTTAAATGGGTAGTCAAAAAGAAAAAATATTTTGAGTTGGTAAGGCCTGGCCATTATATTTTTCGCATGGGTATGAACACAAACCAAATTGTAAACATGCTCAGGGCCGGCTTACAGGATCCGGTTGATGTTACTTTCAGCAATATCCGTTCAAAGGAAGAATTAGCCGGACAGGTAAGTAAATACATTGAAGCCGATTCACTTTCGATACTCAATCTTTTTTACGATGAAAATATAATTAATGAGTATGGTTTTACGCCTGAAGCCTTCAGGGCAATGTTCATACCAAACACCTATGAATTTTACTGGACAACCACAGCTAAAGAATTTGCCGACCGCATGAAAACCGAATACGAGCGTTTTTGGAATGAAGAACGAAGAAAAAAAGCAGATGAAATTGGCCTAACCCCGGTTGAAGTAATTACCCTTGCATCAATTGTTCAGGCCGAAACTGCAAAAAACGAAGAAATGAAACGCATAGCCGGACTGTATATTAACCGGCTGAAACGGGGACAACTCCTACAGGCCGACCCCACAGTGCGTTATGCCGTGGGTGATTTTACATTAAGAAGGATACTAAACTCGCATCTCGAAACCGAATCGCCTTACAACACTTATAAATATACCGGCCTCCCACCCGGCCCCATTAATTTTCCGGAAACAAATGCTATTGAGGCTGTACTGGATTTTGAAAAACATAATTTTATTTATATGTGTGCAAAAGAAGATTTTTCGGGCTTTCATAACTTTGCAGTTACTCTCGACGAACACAATATTAACGCGGCAAGGTACAGGGCGGCTTTAAATGCTAATAATATTTTTCAGTAATTTTTTCTAATACACGGTGCAAGGTAAACAACTGTAGTAAACATTAAAAACTTAAACGCAATTTACTTCGCGTTCAAGTTCTATTCCAAATTTATTGAACACAGTTTGCTTTATTTTTTCTGAAAGGACGAAAATCTCTTTTCCGGTGGCGTTGCCGTAATTTAAAAGAACCAAAGCCTGTTTGCCGTGAACGCCAACATCACCTTTGCGAAACCCTTTCCATCCGCATTGTTCAACAAGCCATCCGGCCGCAATTTTTACTTTTCCATCGCCTGTATTATAAACAGGTATTTTCCCAAATTTTGCCTCAATTTTTTCGGCTAACTGTATATTAACCACCGGATTCTTAAAAAAACTTCCTGCGCTGCCAAGTTCTTTCACGTCGGGTAACTTAGACATACGTATTTCATTAATTGCGCATTTAATGTTCTCAAGATTTACACCACCATACTGATTAACTTTTTCTTTAAGATTACCGTAATCGAGCCTGAATTCAGGAAACTTACTTAGCTTAAAAACCACCGACGTAATTATAAAACGGTTTCTCAATGTATGTTTAAAAATGCTGTCGCGATAGCCAAAAAAGCACTCTCTGTTTGAATATTCAAAATCTTCGTTTTTCTCAAAATCAAACCCTTTAACCCGTTCAATTACATTAGCCACTTCCTGGCCATAGGCACCGATATTTTGTACGGGCGCTGCACCAACTGTTCCCGGAATAAGCGAAAGATTCTCAATGCCTCCCAATTGTAAACCTACACAGTATTTTACAAACTCGTTCCATATTTCGCCGGCACCGGTTTCTATCCATATATTCCGGCTGTCTTCTTTCACCTGCCGCATTCCCGATATGTTGGGATGAATAACCAGTCCGTCAAAATCGCTGAGAAAAAGAATATTACTGCCTTCCCCTACGATTAAAATTTTGTTTTCACTTAAATAAGAACTTGATGTAATAAAATGCTTCAAATCACTAATTTCAGTAAATTCAAAATAAAACCTTGATTTGGCTTCAATATTGAAAGTATTGTGCGGTTTTAAAGAATGGTTTTCAAAAAAACGTATCATTGTATTTTTTTGTAAATATTATATAAACAAAAATTTTAGAATATAAAATAAGACTGCAAAATCAACATATTAAATGACAGGGTAAATAATAAATTATCCTATCTGCCTGTGTAATACAAGTATTTTTAACGTACAAATAACAATTCGCGGTATTTAGGCAGAGGCCATCTTTCGTTGTCAACAATTAGTTCGAGCTGGTCAATATGATAGCGAATATCTTCTAAAAAAGGGCGAACAGTTTTGTCGTAAACTTTAGCTTTTTCAATAACATTTTCGATAATATTTGCCTTTTTACGGGCCTCGATCATTTCTTTTCTTTTTCTTTTTAATGCAGAAACGTGCCCTGCAATTTCTTTAATCAGTTCTTTTCTTCCACCTGCCAATTCGTCGAACTCTTCGGGTGAAAAAACCTCTTTAATGTTTTTCACGTTTTCGAGAAGCATGGTTTGGTATCCAACAGCAGTAGGTACAATATGGTTTATTACTATATCGCCAAGTACACGGGCTTCAATCTGAACTTTCATTATAAACTTTTCATATTCAACCTCAACACGACCTTCCAGTTCGGTTTCGCTTAGCACACCAAGCTTTTTGAACAAATTCCTGCTTTCGGGCCATAAATAGGCCGAAAGGGCTTCGGGAACATTGGTTGTATTTGTAAGCCCTCTTCTTGCTGCTTCTTTAACCCATTCGGTACTATAGCCATCACCGTCAAAGCGAATTGGTTTTGTATTTATAATGAGTTCTTTCAGTTTCTGAAATATGGCCTCATCTTTTTTAATGCCTCTGTCAATAAGTTGATCTACCTCTTCCTTAAAATTGTTCAATTGATTGGCTACTGCCGTATTCAAAACTATTAATGCAGACGCATTATTTGCCGATGCCCCTACTGCTCTGAATTCAAAACGGTTACCTGTAAAGGCGAAAGGCGACGTACGATTTCTGTCGGTATTATCGAGAATTATTTCAGGGATACGCCCAATATTCAGTTTCAAAGCTGTTTTTTCGTCAGGAGTCATTTTACGATCAACCACAGCTTCTTCCATTAAATCAAGCATTTTAGACAGTTCCGTACCTAAGAAAACAGAAATTATTGACGGTGGCGCCTCATGTGCTCCAAGGCGATATGCATTTGACGCATTCATTATACTTGCTCTTAACAAATCCTGGTGGTCGTACACAGCTTTTACGGTATTTATTACAAATGTCAGGAACTGCAGGTTCGATTTTGGGTTTTTCCCCGGCGAATAAAGGTTTACTCCAGTATTGGCAGAGAGCGACCAGTTGTTATGTTTCCCCGAACCGTTAATTCCTGCAAAAGGTTTCTCATGAAAAAGAATACGAAATTTATGCCTTCGGGCAATTTTCTGCATAATATCCATTAACAGTTGGTTGTGGTCATTGGCCAAATTTGCCTCTTCGTAAATAGGAGCAAATTCAAACTGGTTTGGCGCTACCTCGTTATGCTTTGTTTTTAGAGGAATACCAAGAATATATGCTTCGTTTTCGACATCCTGCATAAAACAGTTTGCACGGGTTGGTATAGATGAAAAATAGTGATCATCAAGTTGTTGGTCTTTCGACGAAGCATGCCCCATTAAAGTACGCCCGGTTAAAATCAAGTCGGGACGTGCCATATATAAAGCTTCATCAATAATGAAATATTCTTGTTCCCATCCCAGGTTTACATTTACTGAATTAACTGTTTTGTCGAAATACTGGCATATTGCGGTAGCTGCAACATCGATGGCGTTCAGCGCCCGTAAAAGTGGAGTTTTATAATCGAGTGCAGCGCCGGTGTACGATATAAAAATAGTGGGAATGGTTAACGTAGTTTCGCTGATGAAAGCAGGAGAAGAGGGGTCCCACGCAGTATATCCGCGAGCTTCAAAAGTTTGCCTTATGCCCCCGCTTGGGAAAGAAGAAGCATCAGGCTCTTGTTGTGCAAGGAGTGTTCCTGAAAACGACTCTATTACTCCACCATCGGCACCGCATACAATAAATGCATCGTGTTTTTCTGCTGTTCCTTCGGTTAACGGGTGAAACCAATGTGTATAATGAGTTGCCCCGTTTTCAATTGCCCAGGCTTTCATCCCCTGCGCCACCTGGTCGGCCATTTTCCTGTCGATGGTTGTACCGCTTTCAACAGCATCTGTTACTGCTTTAAAAGCTTCCTTCGAAAGGTATTTTTTCATCTTTTCCTGGTTAAAAACCTTCATCCCGAAATAATCAGATACTAAACTTTCATTCCATGCTATTTTCACTGGTTGTCTGTTTAGAACTTCTTTAAGTGCATTAAATCTGAATAGCGACATGTTTATAAATATTTTGGATGTTATAATTTACTGAAATCAAAAATACAATAATTTTATTTAACCTAATATTATTTTGGGGTATATAATCAAATTTTCAAGAAAATTCAGTGAATAGCCTCAAATTTAATAGGCAATTATACAAAATAATAGTTTTTATTTCAATTAAGACATGATATAGAAACCTGAAAGAAACCGTTTTGAATTTACCGGATAAGCTTTTTTGATACCATTCCGTAAACTGCTTCACGGTTGACAATTAGTGATTTTAGGGTTTGCGACACACGTAGCAACTGACAAATAGGCCGAAATGCCGTTTACGACTCGTGCAGCAGTGCACGATACTTTCGCGGAGTTGCGAAACCTCCGTGCAGCCCTGCGGGATACTTTCACGGAGTTGTGATACCACCCCGCAGGGGTGAAGCAATCCATAACAATTAATAATTTACAATGGACAGTTGACAATTATGTAGTACCACCGTCACTGCGAGGCACGAAACAGTCCAGTTTCGTGCTGTTCTGGATTGCTTCACCCTGCGGGTTCGCAATGACGTAACGGCGCTCTCTAAATCCTCTTAATCTTGTAAATCCTGCAAATAGTGGTTCAAGACATTCTTTTAACTATTCATTGTCAATTATCAACTTGAAATGACATTGTTGCAACGGATGTATGTATGATTAGTTCATATCATCGTTTCGATTTATAATTATACAACTTTATAAGAATCGGGCATACCCATCCCTGTGAATTGATTTAATAACATACATTTCAATTTAACTTCCATGCATTGATTCTCTTTTTTACGAGCCTTGAGTTCTCCACCAAAGATTGTTTTATATCTGAACATAACTACTTCATTTAAACTTCTTTGATGATATTCCTCTTTTTCTTTCCATGACTTCGAACCTTCTTTATGTATGTATTCTATTGCCCCGTTGCGCTGTTTCAGATATTCGGGAACCGGCTTCTTCTTTTTTGGCAATGTGATAACTGCATTCTTTGGTGGGGGAATCACCTGCCGGACTTTATCGCC
>JAITWJ010000016.1 GCA_031285325.1 Bacteroidales bacterium | reverse complement strand
TGTTTGCTATTCAAATAAATATATTGTATATTGCGAAGTATTATAAACAATCATAAAAATATTAATATATGAAAGACTGGATACCGGAATCGGACATTAAAATGATGGAAATGTGCAGCGCATGGGCATCGGTACTTAATGGAGAATAGCTCGAAGCGGCAAGGCTGTTCTTCTCGGCAATGGGTAATTGGGTAATTGACAGTTGATAATTAATAACCGGATAATAATAATATATTTGCGTGAGGGTTGTTAAATTATGGCAGTGCGAGGAATAAATGCTCTCAACTGTGTAGTTATTACGGCACATAAAGTTTCGATATAAATATTTTTAAACAACATGTATGTTCTGAATATGAATAAAACAATAATCTTATTGCTGTGTTTGTTTTATGTGTCAGGTGGCTGCTCTTTACCGGGCACGGTAAACAAACAACATAAATCGGAAAAAACAGTGTCGGGAATACATTATACCTTCGGCTTCAATTTAGAAAATATTTCGGGCAACAATAAAAAAGAGAATATTGTAAAACAGCTGGTTTACCGGAATATGGAACCGGACGACTATATACTGTTTATGGAAAACGAATTTATCGATGCAGAAAATAAACGGCTGTGGAGCGATAATTACCAGTATGAATATTTTCCTCAGTCAGACTACAGAGAGAATGTGTCTGTAAACTGCGTTAGCCGTAATTTCGTAATTATCGAACACAGGTACGAATATTATAAAAGCGGCGCCGCTCATGGCTATTATAACACTCAATACCATATAATAGACTGTGCCGAAGAAAGAATACTCGAAGTAAACGATATTATTAACGAGCTGCCAACCGATTTGTTAAAAGACCTGATACGTGCAGAGTATGATGAATTCGATTTTGAATATGCCGCCGTTCTCTCCCCTCCCGATGCGGTAACATTCAATAAAAAATATATGGTTTTGCACTGGAATCTGTATTCGATAGCGCCTTATTCGTTCGGAGAGGTTAAAGTAAATGCCGAATACAAAAAAATACGAGCCTGTTTAACTGAAAAAGGAAAAGCAATAATTAAAAATGTAAGATAACATAACGGCACAGTAAAATATACCATACTTGTTACTGTTCCGTTTTTATTTTTTTGATAAACTTGCAGCGGTTTAAAAATTATTCTGCATTGGATTATCATAACGTACTCAACTATTTGTATAACCGGCTGCCCATGTATCAACGAACAGGGCCCGCCGCCTACAAAAACAATCTCGACAATACACTGTTGCTCGATAAAAAATACCACAGCCCGCACCAAAAGTTCAGAACAATACATGTTGCAGGCACAAACGGCAAAGGTTCCGTATCTCACATACTTGCTTCGGTTTTTCAGGCGGCAGGCTATAAAACAGGGTTATATACCTCTCCGCATCTTAACGATTTCAGAGAAAGAATAAAAATTAACGGGGAAATGATTCCTGAAGCCAGGGTTGTTAACTGGACGAAGAACTTTTTAATAAACAACAAAAAATGGGGAACAGAACCTTCATTTTTTGAACTAACCGTTATACTGGCTTTCGATTACTTTGCCGAAGAAAAAGTTGATATTGCCATTATTGAAACAGGGCTTGGCGGAAGGCTCGATTCAACCAATATTATTTCGCCCGAGCTGAGTATAATTACAAATATAGGGCTCGACCACACCGCCATTCTTGGTAATATACCCGGAGAAATTGCATACGAGAAGGCAGGAATTATAAAATATAAAACTCCGGTTGTAATTGGAACAACACAACCCGAAACCGAAAACATATTCAAAGAAATAGCTGCCGTTAAAAATGCACCGCTTTTTTTTGCCGACAGTGAATTTAAAATACCGTATTCAACTATTGATTTACAGGGGAAACAGGTTTTTCTGATAGAAAAGAACGGTAGAAATATTTATTCCGGTTTGAAATTAGATCTTGCCGGAATGTATCAGAGAAGAAATTTGCCTGCGGTATTAAAATCGGTTGAACTTATGCAGGAAAAAGGTTGGCGTATTTCGGAAAACGACTTGTATTCGGGTTTCTCTGATGCTGCAAAACGCACAGGCTTAATGGGACGCTGGCAAATTATAGGTTGTAACCCGAAGATTATTTGCGACACCGGCCATAATGCAGATGGAATTAAACAGGTTGTTTCGCAACTGCAAAAAACATCTTATAAAAGTTTAAATATAGTTTTTGGCGTTGTTAACGATAAAGACATTAACCATATTCTTGCATTGCTTCCGTCAAATGCAAATTATTATTTTACCAAAGCAAATATTCCGAGGGCTCTGAACGAAAAAGAGCTTTTACTTCTTGCAGGAAAATACGGATTAAAAGGTAAGAGTTTTGCCTCTGTTCCGGAAGCATTTAATGCGGCAAGAAAAAATGCGGAACATGACGATTTGATATTTGCCTGCGGCAGTACTTTTATAGTTGCCGAAATTATTGCAATTAACAATTAATTCTTAATTGCACATACAGCCGCACACTTCACCGGAGAATTCAAATTCGAGTGTGGCATGTGTTATGCCTTCTTGTGCGAGAACACTCCGTACCTCGAGTTTCAACATTGCTAAATGCTCCATTGAGTTGTGTCCAACTACAACAATATGGGCGGTAAGAATGTTATGTATTTCGTCGAGCGACCATATATGCATGTCGTGAACCTCACTAATGCTGTCTAATGCTTTCAAAACACGTTCTATTTGCACAGGGTCGATATCGGCAGGCGTACCTTGCAAGAGAACAGGCAACACCTTATGGATATTTTTATATACGTTGAACAACACAAAACAGGCAATGGCAATAGACAGTATGGGGTCTATAACAGTCCAACCGGTAAAGTACATTACCACCGAGCCTATAAGTACTGCCACCCAACCAAGCGCATCTTCCAATAAATGCAACGAAACCATACGTTCGTTTATCGATGATGTTTTACGGGTACGCAGCACGGCCACACCATTTACAACAACACCCAAAACAGCCAGCATCAGCATTCCCTTTGCATTCGTTTCCTGCGGCGAAAGCAGGCGCGGAACCGCTTCCGAAATTATATAGATGCTCCCGACTATTAGCACAACTGAATTTATTATGGCGCCTATCAGCGAAAAGCGTTTATATCCGTAAGAAAAACGTACTGTGCGCCCGCGTTTCGACAGCTTCTCGAAATACCATGCAAGGGCAAGCGAAAAACTGTCGCCAAGATCGTGAACGGCATCTGAAAGAATAGCTACACTGTTGGTAAGAAAGCCACCTATCAATTCTACAAACGTGAATGAGAGATTGAGAAAAAATGCAAGCCCAATATTACTTTTCCTCACGGATGTGCTGTGTGAATGATTATGATTGTGTGCCATAATTTACAATTCTACTGCATTTGCATTTTATAATGCCAACAGAAATATAAACATAAAATTTTGTGAAACATGTGTTATCAAACAACAATGTTAATTATTTTTTTGGGCACAAAAACAAACTTACGAATATGCTTTCCATCAATCCATTTTGCTGTGCGGTTGTCGGTAAGCACAATCTTTTCTGCATCGCCGGCAGTTATATTTATGGGCAGGTCTATCTGGAACCGCATTTTCCCGTTAAATGAAACGGGGAATGCTAAAATTTCTTCTATCAGCATATTTTTATCTATTTCCGGCCACAATTCGTAGGCTAATGTGTTTTCATTTCCGTACATCGACCAAAGTTCTTCACAAATATGCGGGGCAAACGGCGCCAGTATTTTAACAAAGGTTTCGGCAGTTGCCTTTGTTATTTTGCATTTCTTTATAGCCATGTTGTTAAAAACCATAAGCGCAGAAATTGCAGTGTTGAATTTGAGGTGTTCTATATCAAATTCTACTTTTTGTATGGTTTGATGCAACAGTTTAACCACTTCTTTGTCTTCATCGCCTTCAATAATATTTTCGGGATCGGCAAAAAAACGATAAACGCGGTTAAGAAAATTAAATACTCCTTTCACACCGTTCTCGTTCCATGGCTTTCGTTCATCGAGTGGCCCCATAAACATCTCGTACAGGCGCAACGAATCGGCGCCATAACTGATAATAACATCGTCGGGGTTCACTACATTTTTCAGCGATTTCGACATTTTAGCAACAATCTGCTGTAATTCTTCGCCTGTTTCTTTATGAAAATACTTTCCTTCGCGGTCTTCAACTAAATCGGATGATACTTTAGCGCCCATTAAAGTTTCATAAGCGAACGCAAGAATCATTCCCTGATTGAATAATTTCTGGAATGGCTCATCAGTGGAAACTATGCCCAAATCGTATAAAATCTTATGCCAGAACCGCGAGTACAGCAGATGCAGCACTGCGTGTTCGGCACCGCCAACATACAAATCAACCGGCATCCAATACTGTTCTTTTTTTACATCAAAAACAGACTCTTCGTTCATTGGGTCTATATAGCGCAAATAGTACCAGCAAGAGCCTGCCCATTGAGGCATTGTATTCGTTTCGCGGCGGCCTTTCCTCCCATTTTTATCGGTTACCGTTAACCAGCCTTCGGCGTTGGCCAGTGGCGATTCGCCTGTCTCGCTTGGTTTATATTCTTCCAGTTCGGGCAGTTCTAATGGCAAACATTCATCATCTAACAACGAAATTTCACCATCTTCCCAGTGTATTACAGGAAACGGTTCACCCCAGTAACGCTGGCGACTAAACAACCAGTCGCGCAGTTTAAAATTCACAGTAGCTTTTCCTATTCCTTGGTTTTCAAGCCATTCTATCATTTTATGAATTCCTGCAACTTTATTCAATCCATTAATGTCAAGTCCTGTTTCGCTGTTTGCCGAATTTATATATTCACCATCTTCTGTCCAGCAAGCATTACCCGACAATATATCTTCACGGTTTTTGGCCTGTTTCGGATCAAGAATACAAATTACGGGGATACCGAATGTTTTGGCAAATTCAAAGTCGCGGGTGTCGTGTGCCGGAACAGCCATAATAGCGCCGGTTCCATAACCGGTTAGTACATAATCGGCCACCCAAATAGGAATAAGTTGATTGTTAACGGGGTTTATGGCATATCTTCCGGTAAACACGCCGGTTTTAATTTTAGCCAGGTCAGTACGATCCAGGTCCGATTTCAGTGCTGCTGCTTTTATATAATTATCAACAGATTTTTCATTTTCGGAGGTGGTTATTTCTTTTATCATTGCATGCTCAGGAGCAATAACCATATAGGTTGCACCAAACAAAGTATCGGGACGGGTTGTATAAACACGGAGTTTTTTACCTGATCCATAAATTTCGAAATCAACTTCGGCGCCGGTCGATTTGCCAATCCAGTTACGCTGCATATCTTTTATACCGGCCGGCCAGTCGAGATTTTCTAAGCCCTGCAACAACCTTTCACTATAAAGCGGAATACGGAGCAGCCACTGTTTCAAGTTCTTGCGCATAACCTGATTTCCGCATTTTTCGTGCGAACCATCGGTGAGAACTTCTTCGTTGGCGCAAACTGTTTTACAAGACTCGCACCACCAAACCTGTGCATTGTCGTAATAAGCCAGCCGTTTGTCGCTTATATATTTTTCTATTGCTTCTTTGCCATTATCCTTAATTTCTTCAGGAATTACCAGTCCTGAAATTGGGCAACCTTTTTGCTGTTTCTCATCAAACCATGTGTTGTACAACTGTTTGAAAATCCATTGTGTCCATTTAAAATATTTTGGGTCGGTTGTATTTATTTCTCTGTCCCAATCGTAGCTCAACCCTATTGATTTAATTTGCCGGCGGAAATTATCGCAGTTCAAGTTGGTAGTAACAGCAGGATGAGTACCGGTTTGGATAGCGTACTGCTCTGCCGGAAGGCCGAAAGCATCGTAACCCATAGGATGAAGTACGTTAAACCCTTTCATACGTTTATAGCGGCTCAGAATATCGGTTGCCGTATAACCTTCCGGATGCCCAACATGCAAGCCTGCCGCCGAAGGATAAGGAAACATGTCGAGAATATAATATTTCGGTTTGGAAAAACAGTCGAGTGTTTTAAATGTTTTATTTTCTTCCCAATATTTTTGCCATTTGAGTTCAATTTCAGCGAAATTATATTTCATCTTTTCTTTGTTAAATTGTATGTTTCATCGTAACACAACAAAAATAGCAAAAGATGCTGTAACAGTTTTTTGTATTCATTGTTTTGCAATAGAAAAGAATAATTTGATAAGGTTCGGTTAATATCTTTATTTATCGGCATGTAATTTATATATTTGCAGAGAGTCTTCAAAAAGCATTATTATAAAATCCGTTATCTGTAAATGCCAGCTGAAACATACGGAGTTTATATCAACTGAATATTACATGTAATCTTTAAAAATAAATCACTATAAGCATGAAAAAGATTTGGAGTATTAAAAGGCAAGGCAACCAAAACGACATTAAACATCTCTCAATAGAGTTGAATGTTAACATGGTTATTGCACGGTTGCTTGTACAACGCGGAATTATAACTTTTAATGACGCCAAATCGTTTTTCCGTCCTCGGTTAAGCGACCTTCATGACCCTTTTCTTATGAAAAACATGGAAAAAGCCGTAACCCGCCTTGAAACAGCCATTGCGAAACAGGAAAAAATACTGATCTACGGCGATTATGACGTTGACGGTACCACATCGGTTGCTATGATGTACACTTTTCTTAAATCGAGAATAAACCAAATTGAATATTACATTCCTGATCGTTACAGCGAAGGGTATGGTATTTCATATAAGAGTATCGACTATGCTGCCGAAAATAAAATTACCCTGGTAATTGCTCTCGACTGTGGAATAAAAGCAGTTGACAAAATTATCAAGGCTAAAGAACAGGGTATTGACTTTATAATTTGCGACCATCATAACCCCGACGACAAAACACCGCCGGCAGTTGCTGTATTAGATCCAAAACAGCCCGACTGTAATTACCCTTATAAAGAACTTTCGGGATGTGGTGTTGGATTCAAATTATTACAGGCTTATTGCCAGAAAAACAATATCGAATCTGAGGAAATTTATGATTTGCTCGACCTTGTGGTGGTGAGTATTGCTTCCGACATAGTTCCGGTTACAGGCGAGAACAGGGTACTGGCTTATTACGGATTGAAAAAACTTAACTCAAATCCGTGTATCGGATTAAAAACTATCATAAATTTTGCCGGATTAAATGACAGTGAAATAACAATAAGCGACATTGTTTTTAAAATAGGGCCGAGGCTGAATGCTTCCGGAAGAATTGAGCACGGGAAAAAATCAGTACAAATACTTGTTTCAGACGATATAGACAAGCTCGATTTGCTTGGTGAAGAAATCGATTCGTTCAACGAAATAAGAAAAACTTTAGACCGCGATATTACTCTCGATGCACTCGACATGATTGAAAAAGACCTCGATTTGAAAAACATGAACAGTACCGTTTTGTACAATCGCGACTGGCATAAAGGAGTTGTGGGAATTGTGGCATCAAGAGTTACCGAACATTTTTACAAGCCAACTATTATTTTAACCGAATCGAATGGTATGGCTTCAGGGTCAGCCCGGTCGGTAGGCAATTTTGATCTGTATGAAGCCATTGGCCAGTGCAGCGATCTGCTCGAATCGTACGGTGGACACATGTATGCAGCCGGATTAACTATGAGAATAGAGAATATTTTTGAATTCAAAAAAAGATTTGAAGAAATTGTTTCAAGCCAGATTACCGATAAACAACAAATACAAACCATTGACGCAGACACCAAAATACCGTTAAGCGAAATAACACCACGCTTTTTCCGCATTTTGAAACAATTTGCTCCATTCGGCCCTCATAACATGACCCCCATATTTGTTACCGAAGATGTTTTCGATGCAGGCACCAGCCGGCTTGTGGGCAAAAACAAGGAACACCTAAAACTCGACCTGGTAGAGCCAGACGTAAACTCAGGCATATTTTCAGCTATTGCATTTAACCAGTCTAATAAATTTGATTTGGTAACCTCTGGGCTGCCGTTCGATGTTTGTTATTCCTTAACCGAGAATGAATACCGGGGTAAAACAAACTTGCAGCTTTTTATACGCGACATAAAAAAACGGGAGATTTTCAAGGAATAGTATTTCCTGCACTAAAACTTTTCCGTTTCAATAACCTGTTTTATCAATTCTTTATTCAATTTAAATTACCGGAATATTAATGGTTGTGGAGCCTGAGGTTCAAAACTGTAAAAATTATTCTTCAGTTGTTCGTTTATCATAAAGCCTGTAAAACTCATGTCGTCGGGATGGAATGGATAAAAGGCAAGCCTTAGTTGAAATGTTTTAAGAACCAGGTTTTCGTTGTGCAGGCGTAAGCCTAACCCAAAACCACTGTAATAGTCCTGAGTAAAAATCAACTCCCTGTTTGAACCAATTACGCCAACATCGGCAAAGGTGAAAAGGGCAAGGTTAAATTTCAATTTCTCTTTTCTCAGGAAAAGCACATATTCCAAATCGACACTTAGTTTTTGTTTACCAATGGCTTTTGAACTTGCAAAACCACGAATTTCGTCGTGTAAACTCAGATTAAGATTTTCAATTTCGAACCTGTTTATTCCAAGCAAATAATTCGATTTCAAAAATAGCCTGAATGTTTTTCTGCCTGCATTTATTTGCCGCGATATATAATTGGTACTTCCCTGAATTTGCCCCTGCAAAAATTTATTATCCATGAAATATCCCCCAATTCCTCCGGTCAGATATAAATAGCCATCGCGGTTTATTAAAATATTCCCATTTGAAAAAGAAAGATGAAAATAGTGCCTGTTGCCAAATTCATTAACATCGTAACCATACACCAGTTCGTTTTTGAAACCTTTCGGTATATCTTCCGTAATTCCGTAACTGTAAACCAGCTGGTCTTTTATATATCTTCGCTGTGTAAAAGTAATACCTGCCAAATACAGTGTACTGTTAGAAAAATATTCATTGCCCGGCGGCAACATATCGGGAGGTTGAAAAAATGTCCGGTTAGAAAACGCTGCTGCGATAACAATTTGCGAACTGTTGCTGCGATTATGATTTATTTGAAAGCTCCGGCCTGCCCAGGCGTTTAAAACCGAAAGGCTGAATGGGTTTTCGGTTTTAAGCGGATCGCGGTCATAAATCTGGTTTGTTCTGTACATACGAATAACCGAACTTCCGTAACCCCATTTAATTGAAGGCGTAATAAATGGCTTATTCATTACAAACGAAAAACCTTCACGCAAATATGTGTTCATGTAACCGGTTGAAATATTAATGAATTTCCCTTTTATGTTGTTTATAGAATAAAAAGTTTCGAGCCCCATGTAAGGGTGCCTGTTTGTGTGCCCTACAAACCGTAAAGAAATTTCGTGCCCAACTCCAAAAATATTTTTATTATACAGTTCAACATCTGCCGAAGAAGTTCCGTTTATATTCCCCGATACGCCAAACGAAAACCTGTCTTTTGTTATTATGTGTACGTTAACATAATCGGCATTAACAGTATCCTGTTCAAGAATAATACGCACGTCAGATATGTACGGTAATGAGCGGATAATACGTTCATTTTCGTACATTAATTCTGAATTTATGGTGTCGCCGGCATTAAACATCAGCATTCTTTGTATTGTGTTCAGGTTCGATTTTATATGGATTGAATTTGCCGCATGTTCAATCCAGTTTTTAGCTTTCCTTGTTGTATCTTCAACAGTTGGCCCAAAAACATCAATAGCATTAATATTAATCTTCGAAATTGTTTTTCCCTGCATCTGCCTGTAATAATGCAGAGAAAATTCATCCTGGCCGGAATAAGTAATTGAAGGAGAAAACAAATATCTGTAGAAATACCTGGCGAATATGTTTCTTGCAGATTTTTGCTTGGAAACAGAATCAACAATACCCGTATTACTTTCGGTAAAAGTATAAATACCGGTAGTATCAGCTTCAACAGGCTGCGATTCTGCAACAAACGAAAAAGCAAAAACAAACACTACCGTAACAAAAATAAATATCTTAAACCCATTATTCATTTACGTGTTAAAGTACAACATTATTTTTGAAATTAGAAACTCACAAATTTATAATTAACATGGATAATTTTTTTTTGACAGTTGACAATTCACAATTATATAGCGAACCGTCACTGCGAACCGCGAGGTACGAAGCGGGAAGCAGTCCGGAACAATTGAAAATTAATAATTAACAGTGACATTGTTGCAACGGATGTATGTATGATTAGTTCATATCATCGTTTCGATTTATAATTATACAACTTTATAAGAATCGGGCATACCAATCTCTGTGAATTGATTTAATAACATACATTTCAATTTAACTTCCATGCATTGATTCTCTTTTTTACGAGCCTTGAGTTCTCCACCAAAGATTGTTTCATATCTGAACATAACCACTTCATTTAAACTTCTTTGAGGATATTTCTCTTTTTCTTTCCATGCCTTCGAGCCTTCTTTATGTATGTATTCTATTGCCCCGTTGCGCTGTTTCAGATGTTCGGGAACCGGCTTCTTCTTTTTTGGCAATGTGATAACTGCATTCTT
>JAITWJ010000045.1 GCA_031285325.1 Bacteroidales bacterium | reverse complement strand
AAAGATCTTCTTCCGGAAGATGTGAATATTGCTCCTGTGCAGGAAGAGATTTCTGCAAATACCGGTGATGAAACCTTTGTTTCTTCGGAACAGGCATTAGAGATAGCCGGCAAGTTTTTTAGCGGTGAATCAGGTGCAGAAACAAGGGCGCTGGCCAATGCAGCCGTTGCAACTATAACAGATGAAAAAAACGGCGGCAATCCGGCCATGTATGTTGTAAACTACCCTGAAGGTGGTTGGGCAATTGTTAGCGCCACACGCAATTATTTTCCTGTTTTGGCACATTCCGATAAAGGCTCTTTTGAAATTAAACCTGAATCTGAAATGGGAGGTGTTGTGGTTTGGTTGGACGAAGTAAAAACAAATATGCGGGCAAGTGATGAATTTGACGCCGAAACCAAATCTCGTATAAACGCGCAGTGGTTAGCTTACGAAGATGCCCAAAAGAGAACACTTTCGGCGCCGCAAACAAGAGGTTATAACGAGATGATGAACAGAATAGATTATTTATCGAGCCAGTACAGTTCGCAGGGGTGGTACGATTACATGTCTTTAGACGAAGCGTACTATTATCTTGGCTCATCTTTGTGGCAAAATTTGGTTAATGAAGCCAATTCAATAGGCGCTTCTACCGAATATACCATTGTTGCCATTAAAAGTGTATTTCATGATTACATATATCAAACTGGCCCTTTACTTACAACAACATGGAGTCAGGGGTATCCTTTTAATTACTTCTGCCCTCCTGGTACTTCAGGTTCTTCAGGCAACTATAAGGCAGGATGTGTAGCAGTAGCTTTGGGGCAGATAATGAATTATCATCGGAAACCGGCTCTTGTTAACTCTCCTTATAATCACAAATATAATTGGAACAATATGACTGTCAATGCCACAAGCAGTTTGCCTGTTCTGCTCAGGGCTATTGGAGTTGATGTAGATATGCAATATTCGTTAGGCGGTTCAGGTGCAAATAATTCTGATGCAGCTCGTGCTTTAAGAAACACGTATGGTTATAGAACTGTAACCGTAGATGGTCACTACCCCACTACTGTACAAAGTCATATCAACCAAGGTAGGCCTGTTTATATGTCTGGTTTGCGTTATGATAGTTCTACTAATACATATATAGGCCATGCATGGGTTTGCGACGGGGTAAAAGTTGAGGAAGACAGAGATGAATATTTTGTTGAATTTTCTGTTAATAATTCTTACGGCAGTTATAGTTCTTACTCCCCCTCGTATCCCGGAGTTGCAGTCAAACGTTATGATTATTATCATATGAACTGGGGTTGGAGTGGCGATGGTGATGGATGGTTTGCTGCAAATAATATTGCATTTACTACAAAAATCGACAACATATTTCGTAATTATATCTATAGCAGAGAAAACATATATATCACCCCTTGATTTTAGCAGATATGAAAACAATATATAAATTAATGATTCTATCCATGTTGATACTATACGGCTGTGCAGGCGGAGAAGAAGAGACCTTTAGAGAGGCTAGGGGCGATTATATGGTATTTTTAGCTGTAACTGATACATCAGGTAATGATTTGACTAAAGGGATTGGAATTGAAGTTGCAATGTATGATCCTAACTCCAGTTATATAAACGGTGAGTATTGGATTACAGGCAATGAAGAAGATTATACCGAAGGTCGTATAAATCCTGAATTATTTACATTAGATATTTTAATAGATGGTGTCAATCCAAGGAAACCTGAACCTGCACCATTGGTTAATGGCCGTCCTGCTTATGTATTAGACGAACAACCTCCTCCAAGCATAAGGTTATACAATGGGTCTTTTTTTAAAAAAGTATTCAGAAATGATTTGTCACCGTCTGTAATAATAAACCCCGATTATAATTATTTGATGTTTCGGACTGCTATATCTATATATAAGATGCCCGAAAAGATTGTTTTCAGGCTTACGTGTCCTTATCTGTTTGGCGATAACGAAGCGCATGATATTATTACCTGGTTGGAACCATACAAGTGGGAAAACGGTGAGACAGGATATCTTGCTGTTTGCTATCGTATGGAATTTGAAGGCAAAGAACTTACGGTAGATGGTCAGCATTGTGAGCCGCTTACTATAATATTAGACAGATAACTTTGTTGTAATTCTTTTTCTAAAAGCCCTGCAGGTTAAAATAGCTTGCGGGGCTTTTTGTTTTAAAAAATAATACTTATAAATAAAAAAACTACCATAAATATTTGGTTCTACATACGTTTTTATTGCGTAGCGGGTTGTAATCTTAAAAAAATACTTATATTGGAATTTTCTATCTTGGAAGTTAATGCAATTATGAAATATATTGCTTTCCGAAGATTCGCAAAATGGGTAAAAAAATAAAAATACAACTTGAATTTATTTTTAACTGTTCTCCTAAAATTCTTTACAACAGGTTAAGTACCGCTTCAGGATTAACTGAGTGGTTTGCTGAAGATGTAATTGTGTGCGACAAAAAAATTACGTTTATATGGAGAGAATCGGAACAAACAGCAAACATTACCGCTCAAAAAGAAAACAAATTAATACGTTTTTCGGGGATTGACGAAGGTAATACTTATTTCGAATTTAAAATTTTGCAGGACGAACTCACAGGAGATGTGTCGTTAATTATAGTTGATTTTGCCAATGAAGACGAAGTTGATGAAACCTGTGAATTATGGAACACACAAATTGCCGATTTGAAAAGCTTGCTCGGTTCCTGATGTTAGTTTCTTTTGGTTTGTTTTCTTAAATTAATTAGCTTAATTTTGTGAACATTATCTGTAATAATATAAAAGATGAAGCGCTTGAACCTTTATGTAATAAGATCTTTTACAGGGCCATTTATTATGACTTTCTTCATAGTTTTGTTTGTATTGTTAATGCAGTTTTTATGGAAATACGTTGACGATATGGTAGGTAAAGGCCTCGAGTTAAAATTACTTGCAGAAATGATGTTTTATGCTTCTTTTACACTGTTGCCTTTTGCTTTTCCGTTGTCGATGCTTCTTGCATCTATAATGACCTTTGGCTCGCTGGGCGAAAATTACGAACTGGTAGCTATGAAATCATCAGGGATTTCGCTTATAAGAATTATGAAACCACTCTTTATTTTCTCAATACTTATTACAGTTATCGCTTTTTATTTTGCCAACAATATTTTACCAATAACCAACCTCAGATTTACAACACTATTATACAGCGTAAGAGAACAGCGGCCTGAATTAGTGTTGCAGGAAGGTGTGTTTACCAACGAAATGGATGGCTACAGTATTAAGGTTGGCCGGAAAAACAATAAATCGAACATGATGTACGATTTACTGATATACGACCATACAAACGGCAAAATAAACGAAAGTGTAACGGTTGCCGATTCGGGTTATATGATGATTACGGAAGACAAAAAATACATGGTACTTAATTTGTTCGACGGAGTAAATTATTCAGAAGAACAGGCTAATAACCAGCAACCACAAAACAACTATCCATTCAGGCGTAATAAGTTTACGGAACAAACCATACGTGTACAGGTACGAAATTTCGATTTTTCGCGCTACGACGAAAGTATTTTCAAAAATGCATCACGAATGTTGAACATAACTCAGTTGCTTGCCATGGAAGATACAATGAATACCGACTATTCAAGGCGGATACGTAATTTTATTCTGGAAATTAACCTGAACACCGATATTTCAAGAAAAAAATTCAATCTCACTGCTTTAAACGATTCAATGAAAACCGACATTGAAATTGCCCAACCCGACACCATTATAAATTTCGACGAGTATTTTAACTCTCTCGGCCAACAGGAACGGGCTGCAATTGCAGGTATTGCCATAGGAAATACACGTTCCAATTCACAAAATATTAATATATACCAGGGCCAACTGTACAACTATAAAAAAGAACTCAATAAACATTCGATGGAACGGCACCGCAAATTTACCCTTTCCATAGCCGTTCTTATATTCTTTTTTATAGGTGCGCCGCTTGGTGCAATTATACGTAGAGGAGGGTTGGGAATGCCGGTTGTTGTGTCTATTTTGCTTTTTATTGCTTATTACATTGTGTCGATGACCGGCGAAAAATCGGCACGTGAAGATATCTGGGATATGTTTGGCGGGATGTGGTTCTCAACGTTTATATTTTTACCTGTAGGAGTTTGGCTTACATACAAGGCAGCGACCGATTCGCCGGTAATGAGCGCCGAAACATACGTCAAGCTATTTCAAAAACTCGGAATCAGCCGTTTTGCAAATAAAGGTAAAACACAGGATCAGAATATTGCAGATAAACAGTAAGTGTAAGCGTTATCCCCGGCTGTTATTCCCGATTACATTGCCGGCTGTTGTATAGTTTACTCTTTCCAGGAGTTAAGCGATGACTGGATAAAGTTTATAATCCTGTTATTATCCTCTTTCCCCGAACTGCTAACCATAAATGGCTCGCCAAATTTTATGTGTATTGTTTTTTTACTGTCGATAGGCCCCAATTCCTTTATTATTTTGCCGCTGCCCCAATAATCTGTTTTAAGCGCCACCGGAACTATCGGAATATTGTTTCTTTTGGCGAGTTTCACCCCGAGCGAATTAAATTCTTCAGGTTTAAATTCTATACTCCTTGTACTCTGCGGAAATATTACTATTGACGATCCCTTTGAAAACAGTTCCCTGCCTCCCGTCATTACAGTTTCGAGGTCTTCACGGGGGTCGGTTCTGCCCACAACTACAGGATTTCTCGACAGCATTACATCCTTAAACAGCGGATGTTTCACAAGGCTTTCCTTTACCACAAACGTTACTTCTTTTCGCGGAGCAATAATACATGGCAATATCATCGATTCAAGAGTACTCATGTGGTTGCTTATAAACAAAACCGGACCATCGCACATGTTAATATTATCCATACCCGTAATATCAAATCTGCCTCCTGCTTTTTCAATGAATCTGAAAATATAAAACGACGATTCGGCCCATGCCGCCGTATCATATTTCTTTTTTTGCGCCCGTTTTCTTGTTTTCAGTACAATTCCCGCATATTTCAGAGTGAAATATATACGGCTGTCAAGCATAAGCCTGTCTTTAAACGTAAGCCTTGCCCTTTCCGGCGTCCGGTATTCATTAGAAGGTAAAAAAACAGTTTCCATTTTTAGAATAAGAATTATTTTCGATTACATGTATTCAGTATAAGTAATGGCTGCGAAGATAGTAAAATTTACCTGCATTACTCATGGCAGCGCCTGTCGCTCCGGAGCGACACCCCCGCCGACCCCTCGGTTATACTTTCGCTCCGGAGCGACACCCTGTTCGAGCCCTCGGGGCACCTTTCGCTCGGGAGCGACACCCTGTTCGAGCCCTCGGGGAACCTTTCGCTCCGGAGCGCTACCTTCGCCGACCCCTCGGGCATGCTTTCGCTCCGGAGCGACATATTCATATTATTCATAAAAATACAATTGATAATTGACAGTTAATAACTAATAGGGAGGATGCAGGGGCGACTTCTCGCGGTTGTACAGATACAATTAATAATTGGCGGTTGTTGGCTGTTTTTTCGCGGCCTTTCTTTACATTTGCCCCGAAATATACGGAAATGATAAAAGTTGGCGATAAGGTAAAGTTTTTGAACGATGTTGGAGGAGGTACTGTTACCGGTTTTGTAAACAAAACAACTGTAAATGTTGAGGGAACAGATAATTTTGTAATTCCATACCCAATTTCGCAATTGGTGAATATAAGCGAAACCGAACGAATCGTGAAAAATGAAATACCTAAACCCGAAGTAGAACATATAAAACAGGCAACACAGCTAACATACGGGAAAGACGAATGGGTGAAATTGGCCGGTAAAGATTCGCCCGATTTTTATTTTTGCTTTGTTCCAAACGATGCCAAAAATCCGCTATCCGGCAAAATAGGGCTTTGGTTGGTTAACGACAGCAATTTTTTGGTACTTTACTATTATTCACATTATAAAGATGAAAAATTTCGTTTGGCGAAATTCGGTTTAGTTCAGCCAAATTCAAAATCAGGCCTGGAAAGTATCGATCAAAGCGATTTGACCGATTTACCGGATTTTGTATTCAGGTTATTTTATTTTGCTGAAGAAGAGAAAAAATTGCATCCGGAAGTTGTCAAAAAATTTAAGATTAATCCAACGAAATTCTACAAGGAGAAAAGTTTTCAGCCCAATACATTTTTCAACAAAAATGCGATGCTTTTGCATATTACTCCCAATTTACAATCGGTTGAACTTGATAAATTAACCGATGAGGATTTGCAGAAAATAATACATTCAAAAGAAGTTGTTTCCGAACCCAAAATACAGGAAAGAACAAGGCCTGTTGATATTGTTGAAGTTGATTTGCATATACAAGAATTGATAGACAATACCGCAGGACTGAGTAACAAAGAAATGCTCTGTATTCAGCTTGAAAAAGTGGAGTCGGAAATGCGGTCGGCCATCAAAACAAATGTAAAACGCATAGTCTTTATTCACGGACTGGGACAGGGAGTTTTAAAACAAGAGGTAGTGAAACTGCTCCGGTCGAAATTTCCTAAATACTATTTTCAGGATGCATCGTTCAAAGAGTATGGTTATGGCGCCACAATGGTAATACTTAAGAGAGGTTAAGTAAAAAACCGGTATCATTTTCTGCCATATAAAGCATATTAAAGAAAATTGTATATTTGTGCGTGTAAACGGCGTGTTCTTGATAACCACGTAAAAAACAAGATAAATGAAAATAAAGTATCGGTATTTTTTTACTGTTTGCCTTTTGCTTTCAAATATTATTGTTTCAAAATTTACTATAACCGGTTATCGAGCAACACTGGTTGGCGTGTTAGTTTTTCAGTTAGTCTGTATTATTAACGTGTTGACCGCCGAAAGGTTTGTTTTATTATTTGGTCAGGTTTATTATGAATAGCGAAAAGGCATTGGTTTTATTTTCAGGAGGACAAGATTCGACAACTTGTTTGTTTTGGGCAAAAAAATATTTTGGTAAAGTGTTTACTGTTGGTTTTGACTATGGGCAGCGACATTGTTCAGAAATTCAGGCAGCAAGAAATATTGCCGAGAAAGCAAACGTTCCGTTTCAAATACTGAAAATAGATCTGCTCTCTCAAATTACGGTAAATGCATTAACCTCAAACCGAATTGAGATGGAAAACGAAAAACCGGATAAGAGGCCGCCAAATACTCTGGTTGAAGGAAGAAACATGCTTTTTCTTACATATGCGGCTATAATAGCTAAAACACAAGGAATAAGAAATCTTGTAACAGGTGTCGGGCAGGCCGATTATAGCGGTTATCCCGATTGCCGAAATGACTTTATTTTGTCGTTGAACAAAACTTTGAATCTTTCCATGGATTTCGACTACACCATTCATACACCTCTTATGTGGAAAAACAAAGCCGAAATTTGGCAAATAGCTGCCGAACTTGGAATTTTTGATTTAGTGAGTAATGAAACCGTAACCTGCTATAACGGTATAAAGGGGACAGGTTGTGGTAATTGCCCCGCATGTTATTTACGTAACCGTGGGTTAGAGCAATTTTTAGAAAACAAGTTAAATTTGAAAAAATGACCGACTTAAAAATTTTGGGTAAAAAAACTGATTATAATTTTAATTACAATCCTGAAATACTTGATGTTTTTGATAACAAACATCCCGAAACTGATTTTTTTGTAAAATTCAATGCCCCTGAATTTACAAGCCTTTGTCCTGTAACAGGGCAACCTGACTTTGCAACTATTTATATAAGCTACATACCTGATAAAAAACTGGTTGAAAGCAAAAGCTTAAAGCTATATTTGTTCAGTTTCCGTAATCACAGCGCTTTTCACGAAGATTGTATAAATATTATTATGAAAGACTTAATTCAATTGCTGCAACCAAAATATATTGATGTTTTAGGAAAGTTTATGCCACGTGGCGGACTAAGTATTGATCCATTCAGTAATTATGGTCAACCGGGTACCAAATATGAGAAAATGGCTTGGTTTCGTTTAAAAAATCACGACCTTAACCCGGAAAATATAGATAACAGATAGTCTTAATTATCATACAGAATACACATTTTTGATTGTTAGTATTGTTCTGCATTACAACTTATAAAAAAAAACGGCAGGGAATAAGAACTGCCTGCCGTTTTTTATAAATATAGCTAATAACTACAATAATTACACAACACCTTGTGCAAGCATAGCTTCAGCTACTTTTACAAATCCTGCAATATTAGCCCCTCTCATATAGTTAATGTAACCATCTGGCTCTTTCCCAAATCTTACACAAGCTTCATGAATATCACCCATTATACGTTGTAGTTTTTCGTCAACTTCGGCAAAAGTCCAATTATATCTCATTGAATTTTGACTCATTTCGAGACCTGAAGTAGCAACACCGCCTGCATTGGCTGCTTTCCCCGGAGCATATAACATTTTTGTTTTTTGGAATATTTCTATAGCTTCAGGCGTACAAGGCATGTTGGCAGCTTCTACAACCAAACAGGTTAAACCGTTAGATGTTAACTGTTTTGCATCGTCCGCATTAAGTTCATTCTGGGTAGCACAAGGAATAGCAATATCTACTTTTTGTTCCCATGGTTTTTTACCTGCAAAGAATTTAGCATTTGGAAACTGCTGTGCATAAGGAGCAACAATATCTTGATTGGAAGCGCGTAATTTTAATATATAATCGAATTTTTCTTCGGTTATAATTCCATCCGGATCGTAAATATAACCGTCAGGCCCCGATATAGTAACCGGTTTTGCTCCCAGATGAGATGCCTTTTGAAGGCAACCCCAAGCCACATTTCCAAATCCTGAAACAGCAATGGTTTTCCCTTTTATATCAATACCGCGTGTTTTCAACATGTGTTGGGCAAAATAAACAACACCGAATCCAGTAGCTTCAGGGCGTGCCAACGAACCGCCCCATTCTATCCCTTTCCCTGTTAAAACACCGGTAAACTCGTTGCGTAATTTTTTGTACATGCCAAACATATAACCTATTTCACGTGCACCAACGCCTATGTCGCCCGCAGGAACGTCTGTATTGCTTCCGATATGACGGAATACTTCAGCCATGAAACTTTGACAAAAACGCATTACTTCATTGTCTGATTTCCCTTTCGGATTGAAATCGGAACCACCTTTACCGCCTCCCATTGGGAGAGTTGTCAAAGAGTTTTTGAATGTTTGCTCAAAGGCCAAAAATTTCATCACTCCGAGATTTACGGTTGGATGAAAACGAAAACCTCCTTTATAAGGTCCTATTGCAGAGTTCATTTGAACACGGAACCCTCTGTTTACCTGTATTTCTCCCTTGTCGTCAACCCAAGGTACACGAAACATGATAACACGTTCAGGTTCAACGATTCTTTCTAAAATCTTTGCATCTTTATATACAGGATGTTCTTCTACATACGGGATCAAAGTTTCTAACACTTCGTGAACTGCCTGATGAAATTCTACTTCAGATGGATTTTTAGCAATAACTTTTGCCATAAAATCATTAACCTTTACATTTAAAGCTTCTGTCATATTTTATTTTTAAATTAATTGATTAAAAAATGCTGTAAAAATTTTTATAAAAATATCAGTCATTAAATTTTTAAAGGTACACAGTAATAGAAATTACGTAAATCACGTAGTTGTTTGTTAAATAAAAGTATTACCAACAATTTTATCGTTTAATGCCAAAACTTCATTATTTGTTTCGAATTTAATCAATTATCATTTGATGAATCTACATTTGCTATTACCATTGTTACATACAAATAATTCAATGTAACATCACACAATATATGTTTTTTTAAACTGCTGCTCATTTATAAGTGTGGTAATAACGCTATTGTTGCATCTTCTAAATGCACAATTAGTGGAGTTTACACATCACTTTATGTTATCTGAATCTTCAAAAAAATTATTATTAAAATTAACAAGGAAAAGTTTTTCTTCCGGCCTTGTAAATGCAGTATATAGCCAGCGATAATAATCAGTGTCGAGCATGTCGTTGGAAATATACCCGTGATCAACAAAAATTGCTTTCCATTGTCCGCCCTGCGCTTTATGACATGTAACAGCATAGGAATATTTAACCTGCAGGGCATTGAAATACGGATTTTCATTTATTTTCTTCCATCGTTCACGTTTGTTGGGAATATCAATATAATCCTCGTTAATAGCATCGAAGAGCTCTCGGCTTCTTTCATATGAAAAGGAGGCAGCTTCTATGGAAAGGGTTTCAAGAAAAATCTTACAATCAATTTCTATATTTTTATAATCGACAAAACGTAAACAAACATTGGCGAATCTAAATCCGTACAATTCTTCGTAGTTGTATATTTTTTCAATTTCGGCAATATCGCCATTGGCAATAAAATTAAATTCTTCTGTTTCGCCCACCCAGAAATAATTATTTTTAACCACTGTAAGAATATCTCCTTTTTCAATTTCATTTTCTCTAAATAGTATCGACCCCCTGATTCCGTTATTAAAAATATTTGCACGTTTGTTTGAACGAGTTATCACTGCGGTTTCAGAAATGCCATATTTACTGTAGCATGTACTTATTTTTTCAATTAGATCGCTACCATTTAGTTTTTCAATATCGTTGAATCCTACGAGTTGAATAGATAAAAAACCCGGTTGCAGAACATTTCGGGAAATGAGATTGCGAATGTTTGTTGCATTTGTTAATATACCTGAATCGGATTTTTGGCGGACTACATCTTTGAGTTCATATTCCCAAACAGGAAATCCATAACTGTTTAAAACATTTGCATCCAAGGCAGGACTGACCGATAGGCCGACAGGTGGTAATTGAGCGATATCGCCAATTAAAATTAACCGGCAATTTTTACCTGAATACACATATTTCAATAAATCGTCGAGTAGCTGCCCACTGCCAAAAATTGAGTTTTCATTAGATTCATTTGATATCATAGAAGCCTCATCAACAATAAAATATGTGTTTTTGTGAATATTGTTATTTATAACAAACCGTCCAATACCATCGGTTAAAGATTTTTGCCTGTATATAACCTTATGAATTGTGTAAGCATTTAAGTCGGTGTACTTAGCTATAACTTTTGCCGCTCTGCCTGTAGGCGCCATTAAAACAGAGCGCATATTTAAATTTGAAAGACACTTTGTAAGTGCGTTAATTATTGTAGTTTTACCGGTACCGGCATAGCCTTTTATTAGTGTTATCTGGTTGTTTTTATCAGAAGCAATAAGTTCTGATAATCCGTCAATTAATTTTGCCTGACAACGAGTTGGTGTGAATGCAAGGAATTGCGACAGCAGTTTCGAAATATGATTTTTAATCATAGCGGTAAATATAATGAATTAAACAATATGGAGAAATATTGTTTTTTTTATAAACTTGCAGAATATAGAAAATAAATTTACTAAAACTATCCAAAAGTGAAAACCATAATCCAGATCTTACTTTTTGTCGTGGTTATTGCTTTAACTGTCATGATTTATAAAAGTATTAAACATCCGATTGATTTTGAGAAAAATAGAACAGAGCGCTATAATGTTACCATTGAAAGATTAAAAGACATTAGAAAGGCACAGCTTGCTTATAAAGATGTGTATGGCAGGTTTACAGGCAATTGGGATACGCTGATTTATTTTGTAATTCATGATTCTGTAAGAAATGTTCACAGGGTAGGAGAATTAACCGACAGTATGATTGAAGCTAATATAAACGAAAACAAAGCCGTGGAGTTGGGGTTAATTGTTCGCGACACTGTTAAGGAAAGCGTATTAGAATCGTTGTTCGGAAAAAGTTATGACGCGAACCAATTAAGATACATACCTGTTTCTGACACAAAAATTGAATTTCATCTTGCCGCAGGCACTGTTAGTACAGCATCGGGTGTTGCCGTTCCTGTTTTTGAAGTAAAAGCGCACAACAATACGATACTTAAAAATTTAGACGAACAATTAATAATAAACTTGAACGACCAGCGTAGAACAAACGAGAAATACCCTGGATTACAGGTTGGTTCTCTTACCGAAGCCAATAACAATGCAGGAAACTGGGAATAAAAAACAAAATGTCTGAGATTATTTTTGACAATTATTTCGAGCCGGATAAAACACATGAATACACATTATCTGTTTATGTTAGTTTGGATGTGTTTTCTTTTTCAGTAGTAAACACTTCTGCAAGACGATTGTTAGCCTATAGCACAAATCCTTTAAAAATAAGTAATGAAACGTTTTTAGCACGCCGCTTTAATGAGTGGGTAGAATCAGAAAAACTTTTTCGTAAGGAATTCAAAAAAATCAACATAATTTTTGATACTGAGAAATTCACAATTGTTCCCGAAGATTATTATGACTGTGATTTAAAATCAGCAATAATGAATCTTGTTTTTGACATAACAGGAGATGTGGAAACCGAAGAAATTAAAATTACAGAATTAAATGCCAGGCTTTTATTTTGTATTCCTTCAGGGATGAAAGATATTTTTAAACTGCATTTCAAAAAATTTGAATTCGTTCATCCTGTTAAAACACTGACAGAAAATTTTCCTGATAACGATAAAAAATTCAAATTAATAGCATATTTCGGCAAACATTGTTTTTATGTTCTCCTGTTTGAAGATGTTAACTTGTTACTGTCGAACAGTTTTATAGTTTTACATGAAAATGATCCTGTTTTTTACATTTTGTCGTTACTAAAGCAGATGAGAGTACAGAAGCAAGCAGTTGATTTATTTGTTGCAGGAGATGTTGCAGCTGATTCTAAGTTATATGCTAATGTTCAGGAATACATTCCATCTGTGCAAGTTTTAAAATACAGGAAACCACTTCAAATAGATGAAGATATGTTACGCGAACTCGGAATAAATGGCTTTTCACTATTGTTATGTTGAAATGAGAATTATTGGAGGGAAATACAAGGGTAGAATTTTTAAGCCTACAAAAAAATTTTCGGCAAGGCCAACTACTGATATTGCAAGAGAGGGACTTTTTAATATTCTTGAAACCCGTATTAATTTTACCGATAAAACTGTTCTCGATCTTTTTTCGGGAACAGGAAGTATTGGCCTTGAATTTATAAGTCGTGGCTGTAAAGAAGCAACTTTTGTTGAAAAAGATTTTGGCCACCATAAATTTATACTTGAAGTAATAAAATCATTAAACATCGAAAATTCACGGGTCGTAAAATCCGATGTGTTTCGTTTTTTATTTAAATACCAGGGGAAATTCGATATCATTTTCGCTGATCCTCCATTTGACCTGCCACAGTTCAGATTAGTTCCCGAAGCCGTTTTTAACGGAAATGTATTAAAAGAAAATGGTATTTTTATACTGGAACATTCAAAAGAATATAACTTTTCAGAACATCCGAACTTTACTGAATTAAGAAATTACGGCAAAGTAAATTTCAGTTTCTTTAAATAACTTAGAAACTGCTTTGAATTTCAGGAAACATAAAATATCCCAGAACAATTAATATTAAGAGAGAGGATACGACACCGTTACTGCGAAGCACGAAGCAGTCCGGAAACAACAACACGCAACACCGGATTGTTTCGCTCCGCTCTCAATGACGAAACGACCAAATCACAAGATTCACTGCTTGCACAGCCTGTGCAACGACCAAATCACAAGATTCACTGTTTGCACAGCCTGTGCAACGACCAAATGACGAGATTCACTGCTTGCGGAAACTCCGCAACTACCGAATGACGAGATTCACGACTTGCGGAAACTCCGCAACTACCAAATGACGAGATTTAACACTTGCGGAAGTTCCGCAAACAAACAATAAAAACAAAAAGAGATGAAAATCAACAAAATCCACCTGATCAGCCTCCACAACGACGAATACTGGCAGTTTATAACTCGCCTGAACGACCATATCGAGGCTGCCGGAGCCGCCGGGAAGAAGTTATGAATTATTTTGTTTGCGGTGCGAAACCTAACTCATAATTCATAATTCATAACTCATAACTCATAATTTATAATTTATAATTAACAAGAACAACAACCATAATTCTTCAAATATTTCAGAAGAAACTTGAACCATCCCAGCAATGTGTGCATAAATTTTCTTTTGGTAAACCTATGGCGTCAACCAAATCGGTTAATCGTTGGAATTTAAGTGTTGTTAAACAAAAATTCTGTCTGATACGGTCAACCATAATTTTGTATTCTTCGGTATCAGGGTCGGAATATTTCTTTAAATCTACATTTTCAGTTCCTTCCAATTGTAGAATGGTAGTACGCGAAATTAGATCGTTTGCATTTTTTGAACGTGAGAAATTTAGGAACTCGCATGGGTGTATCAGGGGCGGACATGCAATACGCATATGTACTTCCTTTATTCCTTCTGCGTATAAACAGTGGATGTTGTCTTTTAACTGTGTTCCGCGAATAATAGAATCGTCAAGGAAAATACCGCATTTATTTTTTATCAGCGCAGGGTTAGGTATTAGTTTCATTTTGGCTACCAAATCGCGCATTTCCTGGTTTTGGGGCATAAAACTCCGTGGCCATGTAGGAGTATATTTTGCATAAGGCCTCATGTACGGAATGTGTCTTTGGTTGCTGTATCCAACGGCATGTCCGATACCCGAATCGGGAATTCCTGTAACAAAATCAGCTTCAGTGTCATCTGTTTTTGCCAAAGCTGCTCCACAATTGTAGCGAACTTCTTCTACATTCAATTTTTCGTAATACGATGGCGGGTAGCCATAATAAACCCACAGGAACGAACATATCTGCATTTTTTTGCCGGGTTTTTTTAAACATGTAATTCCTTCGGCGGTAATCAATACAATTTCGCCAGGCCCCAAAAAATTTTCTATCGTAAAGTTTAAATTATGGAACGAATTTGTTTCTGATGCTACTGCAAACCCGTCGTCGTTTTTGCCTATAACAACAGGAGTACGGCCTAATTTATCGCGAGCAGCTATAATTCCTTTTGTTGTAAGAATTAACATGGAGCATGAGCCTTTAATTTTATTGAAAACATTTTCAATACCTGAAACAAAATCTTCGCCTTCAGAAATTAATTTGGCTGTTAATTCGGTTGGATTAACGCTTCCCTGGCTGGTTTCGGAGAAAGTTTTTCGCCTGTCAAGAAATTCCTGTTCAAGTTCCTCAGCGTTTACAATTTTACTTGCTGTTACTATGGCGAATTTTCCCAAATGTGAATTTACCACAACAGGCTGGGCTTCAGTATCGCTTATTACTCCAATGCCGCTGGTTCCGTTAAACCCCTTCAAGTCGTTTTCAAATTTTGTTCTGAAATATCCATCTTCGAGGCTATGAATAGCACGTTGGAAACCATTTTTATTGTTGTAAAATGCCAATCCTGCACGCTTAGTACCCAGGTGTGAATGATAATCAGTACCGTAAAAAACGTTTGAAACACAATCTTTTTTCGAAATACATCCAAAGAATCCGCTCATAGTTAAATTTTAATTTTTGCGCCTGAAATTTATTTATGGTTTTATATAGTGTTACAAAGAAAACTTTATTAATAGGCTTTAAACAATCTCTTTTGCATAATACCGAGAGTTAATTATTTAATCAATCTTGAAACAGTTCTGAACACAGGTGCAGTAGAAGAACGGGTAAGTTCAAAAATGATAGATTCATAAGAAGTCATCATTATATTTTCGTAACGGAAACGCTCTTTTGCCGCCACAATGTTATCTTCCGTGCGCGAAGAAATACAATCTGTAACAACTACCGGATTCATACCTGTTTCTTTTAGGTCAACTGCGGTTTGTAAAACACAAACATGTGATTCTATGCCGCAAATAATCACATTCTCGATGCCTGTTTTTTTCAGCCTTTCAATAATCGAAAGTTCACCACAACAACTGAAATCGTGTTTTTCAGTGTAATTAAAATTAGGAATATGTGATCTTATTTCCGGTATAGTTTCGCCCAATCCTTTTGTGTATTGCTGAGTTACAATTAGAGGAACAGAGAGTTCAACCAGTGCTTCTATTAAAATTTCACAGTTTTTCAGCAAATTTTCTTTTTTATACATCACAGGGAACAGTCGTTCCTGAATATCGATAACAAACGCTGCAGTTTTTTCTTTTATAATTCTCATTATTAATATTAGATTCGTTGATTCAAAAACTACTACATGTGTAAATTACTTTTTCCATTTTGCCTGTTTTCTCGATTTATCGCCTAAATATCCGCCATGGTGCCGTTTTGCGTAATCTTCGCTGGTGAAACCTATTTTTTTCATCATGGAAATCACAAGAGCATCGCCAATTACAGTCATTACGGTTGTTGATGTAGTAGGAGAGAGGCCTAAAATGCAAACTTCAGCCGGATTACCCGTATGAATGAAAACATCAGCATTTTTGGCAAGTTTGCTTTCAGAATTCCCCGAAATTACAATTATCGGAAGGTTTGCATACAGATTCCATGCTAATTCAACAAGTTCAATTATTTCGCATGTTTCACCGGAATTAGAAACTAAAAGCAGAATATCGTTTTCCTGTATAACACCCAAATCGCCATGTTGCGAATCACTTGGGTGGAGAAATACCGAAGGCGTGCCTGTTGAGCTGAATGTTGTGGCAATATTCAGTGCAATTTGGCCGGCTTTGCCCATTCCGCTGGCTACAAGTTTACCTCTTTTCTTGTGTACATGTTCATAAATAAGCTCAACTGCCTTTTCAAAACTGTCGTTAACAGGTATATTCCTTACCGCTTCCGCTTCCTTTTTTATTACGTCAGTTATAAATTCTTTCATCACCGTAATTTTGTCGCAAAGCTACATGAAATAGCTATAAATGCAAATATTTGATACTGTAGTGAACATTCAATTGCTTTTATGTGCATAAATAATAAAATTATTAATCAAATTATAATAATATAGATTATTGATGTTGTGCTGTAACATTTATTAAATTTGCATATTATTTAATCGAAAAAAAATATGCTCAATCTGAAATTTATACAGGAAAATCCGGAATTGGTAGTAGAAAAACTAAAAAGGAAGAATTTTGACGCCACAGAGATAGTATCTGATATAACGAAACTTTACAGTCGGAAAAATAATATACAAAATCAGTCAGACCAGGCCAAAGCCGAAATGAATACCCTGTCGAAAGAAGTAGGGCTATTAATGCGCGAAGGCAAAAATGAAGAGGCCGAAAAAGCAAAAATCAGGACAACTGAAATAAAGGATAACATTAAAAATTTATATGAAGAGTTTTTATCGATAGAAGAAAAAGTAAGCGGTTTACTAATAAAATTGCCTAACATTCCACACCATTCCGTACCGGTTGGCAAAAGTGCTGCCTGCAATGAAATTGTGAATCAATCTGGCCAAATACCGCAGCTTTATGACAATGCACTTCCTCATTGGGAACTTGCGCAAAAATATAACCTCATTGATTTTGAACTGGGCGTAAAATTAACCGGAGCCGGATTTCCTGTTTACAGAGGGAAAGGCGCACAGTTACAGCGTGCACTCATTAATTTTTTCTTGGCCGAAGCAGCAAAAGCCGGCTACGAAGAAATACATCCTCCACTTATGGTGAATGAAGCTTCTGGATTTGGTACAGGACAACTGCCGGACAAGGAAGGCCAGATGTACCATGTAACACTTGACGATTTGTACCTTATACCAACAGCCGAAGTTCCGGTTACCAATATTTACCGCGATGTAATTATCGATTCTAAAAGTCTTCCATGCAAAAATGCTGCTTACAGCGCCTGTTTCCGCCGCGAGGCCGGCTCGTATGGCAAAGATGTACGCGGGCTGAACCGTTTGCATCAATTCGACAAAGTTGAAATTGTACAAATTACACATCCCGAAAAATCGTATGAAGTTTTGGAAGAAATGGTAGAACACGTTAAATTACTTGTTGAAAAACTTGAATTACCCTTTCGGATTTTACGCCTCTGCGGTGGAGATATGAGTTTTACTTCGGCGCTGACGTACGATTTTGAAGTGTTTTCTGCAGCGCAAAAAATGTGGCTCGAAGTGAGTTCCGTTTCCAATTTCGAATCGTTCCAGGCTAACCGTTTAAAACTGCGTTACCGCGACGAAAATACGAAAAAACCGCAGTTAGCTCATACCCTTAACGGAAGTGCACTGGCGCTGCCAAGGATTGTAGCCGCGTTGCTCGAAAATAACCAAACGTCCGAAGGAATCAGAATTCCCAAAGCGCTTATTCCGTTTACCGGATTTGAGATGATAAACTGATAAAACTCTCAAGTTTCAAATTAAACACTTTGTGGCTTGGAAAAAATAGTAATATACACCATATAAACATGTATATTACTATTTGTACATTTATAAACACAATGCCAAAACGATGGTTTTGCCCCTTGCATCAACGATGCAAATGCCAAAATGAAGATTTTACCTCTTGCATCAGCGATGCAAACACCAAAACGAAGATTTTGCCCCTTGCATCAGCGATGCAAATGCCAAAACGAAGATTTTACCCCCTGCATCAACGATGCAAACACCAAAACGATGATTTTACCCCTTGCATCAACGATGCAAATACCAAAACGAAGATTTTACCTCTTGCATCAACGATGCAAACACCAAAAAGCAAAATTTACCGGTAACAATAAAACCGAAAACCCGTGAAACGGGCAAAAATCAATATGTACAACCTGCAAAACGGCAGTTTCTGTATATGGTCAGATTAAATATACGATACTCATAAGTATTATTTCAGTAATAAGCCGTACAAAAAATTATACAGAATACAATACACTTATTATACGTGATTTTAGGATTGTTAGATTCGTATTTTTTATTTTTGTATTGTTCCGAATATTTTGGAATTTGAATTATGAGAAAAATAATTGAATGTGTACCGAATTTCTCAGAAGGAAGAGATTCAAAAAAGATAAAAGAAATTACCGATGCAATTGAAAGTGTGCCCGGAATAAAATTGTTGAATGTTGATTCAGGTATGGCTGCCAACCGAACCGTGGTAACCTTTGCAGGTGAGCCTGAATTTGTTGCCGAAGCAGCATTTCGCGGAATAAAAAAGGCTTCAGAAGTTATTGATATGAGATATCACAAAGGCGTTCACCCGCGTTTTGGCGCTGCCGATGTTTGTCCTTTAGTGCCCGTAGCCAACATTACAATGGACGAAGTTATTGTTATAGCCCGTAAACTGTCTGAAAGAGTAGGGATGAAACTTGGAATACCCGTTTTTTGTTATGAATTTGCCGCATTTAAAAAAGAACGTGAAAGTTTAGCTAACTGTCGTTCGGGTGAATATGAAAAATTAAAAGATAGAATATCTTCGGAAAAATGGAAACCGGATTTTGGCCCCTCAAAATGGAATGAAACGGTGGCTGTAACCGGTGCAAGTGCAATTGGAGCCAGGAATTTTCTGGTAGCCTATAACGTTAATTTGAATACTGCCATTACCGGTTTTGCCGACTCTATCGCTTCAGATATTCGAGAATCTGGCAGAATAATTCATAAAGGAAATACAGGAGATAAACCGCTTCGGATTCACGGAAGCCTGAAAAAAACACGGGCTATAGGTTGGTATATCGAAGAATATGGCATTGTACAAGTTTCTTTGAACCTGACAGATATTTCGGTTACACCTGTACATGTTGCTTTCGACGAAATTTGCAAGCGCGCACATGAACGTGGAATTAGAGTTACCGGTTCGGAACTTGTTGGTATGATACCGCTCAGTGCGATGCTTGATGCCGGCAAATATTTTCTTGCCAAGCAACAACATTCAATTGATGTTTCATGTGATGAAATTATAGAAACTGCCATAAAAGCACTTGGCCTCAATGAACTCGCTCCATTTAACCCTCAAAATAAAATTATTGAATATGCAATTGCAAATAACAGTTAAAAAGTTAATCCGGTTAAGATTAACAATTGTGTTTTAAATTACAGGAATATTTCATTTTGAACTCCTGAAAAATCCGAAGAATTCAATTTTCCCTGACAGGTCTTTTTTTAGTAATTTTAAAACTCCTTTATCAATTGCAAACTGAAATTTAACGTTACACCCTAACCTGTCGGGATTAACTATTGTTACGAAGTTCCGCGATATGCGCCAGTTTCCGTCTTTAATTTTAGATATCAGGGGTACTAAAAGGTTTGTTTTGTGTTTAAAAATTTTATTCTCAGCAAAATCTATTTCATAAAACAGCCTTTCAGCGTTAATTCGACTTTCATTATAATGAATCAAATTATTGTCATATTGTTCGTAATAAAACTCAAACACTTCCCACTTCCCTGGAAGTATTTTAGCAGGACGGACAAATAACCCGGTACTGATACACCAGTTTCTTATTGCCGAGATACTGATTTTTTTTGACATGCACTACATAAATACAAACACTGTTTCGACTGCTATACATGAAAATAGTTTAAAGCATTTTCAAAATGAAAATAAAATAATTGGTTTTAGAATTATTCAGATTAAAAAAAAGATTATTTTTGAACCCGTAACGCGGGAGTAGCTCAGTGGTAGAGCATCAGCTTCCCAAGCTGAGGGTCGCGGGTTCGACCCCCGTTTCCCGCTCATTCTGAAAGTCAATTATTTAGCCTCGCAATAACGAGGCTTTTTTATTTAGGGTTTTATATATTCGCAACACTTTTTAATTTATGCTAAAACAGTTGTTCAGGATATTCGCCGTTTGTAATTAACGATCGAATTTTTTCCACAACAATTGGTTTGTCTTCAGGATAAGTAATTCCAAACCATGATGAACGGGCCTCAAGTACTTTAGCCGTTATTGTTTTTTCTTGAATCATATTAAAAACAACTGACGGAATATACATTTCCGTTTCCAGTTTATGGATTTCTGTTTTTAAGAATTCGGTGAATTTTTTATTAAGTGTTTCAAAAATTGAAGGCTTAAATCCCCACATATTCATAGAAACAATTTCGTTTCCGGTAAATAATGTTTCTCTTCCGTTTTCTTCAATCGAAATAATTTTGTTTTCTTTTTTTATAATTTTTTTGGCCTCAACAATTTTTATCAGGTTGTTGTATTGGCCGATAGAACATATTCCACGCGAAACACTTCCAAAATCGGAAAGTGTGTTTTGAAGATAATATCCAACCATAGAAAACAGGTCTGGTTTATCCGATGAGTTCTTAAGGAAGTCGGCAATAACTTTATAAGCATTTAATCCGTAGAAATCGTCGGCATTAATCACACAAAACGGTTCGTTAATAATATTCCGAGCTACTAATATGGCGTGTGCTGTTCCCCATGGCTTTGTACGTTTTTCGGGTAGAGCAAATCCTTCGGGTAAATTATCCAGTTCCTGAAAAACATATTTTACATCGATTTTACCTTTTAATTTGGCATCGAATTTTTCCTGAAAAGTCTTTGCAAAACTTTTCCGAATTACAAATACTACTTTCCCGAATCCTGCCCTTATTGCATCGTATATTGAGTAATCAATAATTGCCTCTCCCGACAGGCCAACAGGTTCAACCTGTTTAAGCCCCCCGAAGCGACTTCCCATTCCTGCGGCTAAAATTAATAAAGTTGGGTTCATATATTTTTGTATTTATTGTGGCATAATATATTTCCACATATTTAGCCTAATGGTTTTCTTGTGTAAAACGGTATTGTTAATTCTATTCGGTTAATTATTTGTAGAGAGAATGTTCCCTTGGCGATCTACAAGTATCGGAGTGCCTAATCCGAGGCTTTCAAGGTTATTTATATTACGGCTGGCATCTCCTGTTACTACATATATAAGCTCATTCTCATTTATCCATTTATGGTAAACATCGCGTATTTCCTGTAATGTTATATTGCGCAGAGTATTTTCATTTTGTTTCACATAATCTGATGGCAGCCCGTATAGAGAGATGTTATTCAGAACACTAAGCAACTGCTCCGAAGATTCGTAGGCTCTTGTGTTTCGTTGAAGTATTGTGTTCCGTGCCTGTTCTGCTTTCGCCTCATTCAGTATCGTATCAGGGTAATTGGTAATAATATCCTTGAATAATTCCAGCGAGTGTTTGGTTGCTGATGACTGAACATCGGAATAGGCCATGAACCCGTGAAAATAGTTCATTGAACTTATATAGGAATAAACACCGTATGTATAGCCATGTTGCAGGCGTAGTACCTGAAACAATTCGCCCGAAGAACCTGAACCAAGGTTATAGTTGGCTATTTCTAAAGGATAATTGTCTTTTGATACTTTGGGAACAGCTGTTTTTTGTATGGCAATAGAAGACTGTGGAGCATCAGGGAAATCTACAAAGAAAAGTCGTGAAGGATATTTTTTTTGCGTGTTGTCAATACTTGGTATTTGTACTGCGTTACCCTTCCAGTTCTCTGCCAAAGGCGCCAGAAGCTTCGTTATTTGTTCATTAGATATGTTGCCTACAAAGTTGAAACTCGCATCTACCGGAGAAATAGCTTTTGTGTAGTATGCTTTTACATCGTCGATAGTAATTGAGTTTATCGATTCTGTTGTTCCTTCAAAAACATAATATCCAAGAATACTCTCTTTCCCATAAATAAGTTTGGCGGCTACATTTTGAGATACGGTTGAGGGTTGCATCTCTCCCTGCTGTATTGAGGCTAAAATACGTTCTTTATGTATGGCAAACTTCTCCTCGTCGAAGCGTGGTTGAGTAACCATTTCCTGAACAATTTTTAAAACTTCAGGAAAATTACGCAAAAGCGCCGAACCGCTTATTACGGTAGATTCTATTCCTGCACTTATATTTACAGAAGCTCCAAGTGCGTCTATATCTTCTTCGAGTTGCTCCGGTGTTCGCAGTGCGGTACCTTCATTCATCAGCAGGGCATTGAGGTTTGCTACGCCTGCCTTGTTGATGTTGTCGAGTAACATACCTCCTTTAATTGTTATTGAAAAACTTACTAACGGGAGCGCTGTGTAGTTTATGCATTTTACGTTAAGGCCATTAGGCAATTTGTGAGACCAAACAGTAAGATCGGGGAGGATGGGGGTATTGGGGAGTAACGCCGGCTCAATGTTACGGTTAATTTTAGAAGGGGTACGTTGGTAACTGTCGTTGTCGATAATTGTACCTGCTTCGGCATTCATTGTCTGGCTTGCAATATCTTCAAGTTCTACGGTTGCCAGTGTAGAGCCGTTAACGGCAAGGTTTTCCTGCCCGGTGGGAAGATAGCTTACCGTAAGGTAATTCCGGCCTTTTACATACTTGTTGTAAACCCTCATAATGTCGTCTTTAGTTACTGCACGGTATGCATTAAGTTCGTCGATCATATAGTCGGGTTTTCCTTCAAATACGTTACTTCTGGCCATAGTTGTTGCTACATTCAGATTGTAGGCAAGGCTGTTATATATTTGGCTTTCGTGTTTTGTTACATAGTTCTTTATATCCTGTTCGTTTATTGGTTCGGATTCGAATCTTGCGTATGCTTCGTTAATTGCTTCCATAACGCTGTTGAGGTTAACGCCCTCGAATGCGCGTACATGTATTTGTATGTTGCCGGCAAGTTCCTGCGCCGGATTACTCATTGATACCGAAGGTGCGAGTTTTTGTTCCTCTACAATAATTCGGTACATAGGGCTTTTCTTTGTTCCGGCCAGCAGGTGGGTAAGAATGTCGAGCGGCGCTTCGTCTTTGTGCGTTCGTTCAACAGATGGCATTACTACGGTTAACGCGGGCATTGTTACTTTGGGTTCGGAATAATATACGCCTTTTGTTGAGTTGAACACTACGGGCATCGGCTTGCGTTTTTCAACCTGAGGGCCGGCCGGTATTTCTCCGAAATATTTCTCGACCAGCGCCTTTGTTTCGGCGGTGTCGAAATCGCCCGAAATTACGAGTGTTGCGTTATTGGGGCCATAAAAAGTATGGTAGAACTCTTTCACGTAGTCGAGAGTTGATACCGCCAAATCGTTCAGCGAACCTATTACCGGCCAGTGGTAAGGGTGTTCTTCGGGGTACGTATATTTGAGCATTACAGGGTATTGCTGCCCGTAGGGCTGGTTATCTACGCTTTGGCGTTTTTCGTTCGAAACAATATCAATCTCGCGGCGCAACCCTGCTTCGGTAACTGTATTGATGAAGAAGCCCATGCGGTCAGACTCCATCCAAAGTATTTTCTCAAGGGCATCGCGCGGAACAACTTCAAAATAATTTGTTCCGTCCTGGTTTGTACTGCCGTTAAACGTGCCGCCCAGTTGGTCTATCTTGCTGAAAAAAGCGTTGCGCGGCAAATTTTCCGAGCGCTGAAACAACAAATGTTCAAAAAGATGTGCAAACCCCGTAGCGCCGTATTTTTCGCGGCTTGAACCTACATGATACTGAATGGCAACTGCTACCGTAGGAGTGTTTTTATCTTGACGAAGAACAACCTGCAGGCCATTGTCGAGAGAGTATTTCTCGTAAGGCAGCTTAAGTTCGGGAGAAGAACCTCCGCATTCAACCAACACCACTTCCATGGCTGCCAGAGTCATTAATTTGAATATTTTATTCATCGTTTTATATTAATCGGGTTAAGTTTACTTACGGGCAAAGTTATAAAAATCACTGTTCCATGTTTTTATTCCGGCAAAATTATTCAACAAAATACTGTGTTAAGCTGTAAATATTCTTAACAGTATATTTTTGAAGAAGTAAACATAATATGAAATGCTCACAACAGCCTGCCCGGTAACTTTAAAGGGGTAAAACACGGTTTCGCCCATCGCCGAAACAATGTTCAAATGCTAAAAACTACTTTCGGCTGGCGCCGAAACTGTGTTCAAAGTATAAAACCTGCTTTCGGCTGGCGCCGGAGCCATATCGAAACATTTAGTGGAAGGGGGGCAAAAAAAACTTGTCGGGTAAATTCAATACAACTTCTCACAATAAACTTGAAAAATGTACCCGAAACTATTAACGGTAAAATGGAAAGTGAATTACTTCATTGCCGAACATCAAATTTTTACTACTTTAGACCGTTAAATATATACATGGTATGAACAGGATATTTTCACACATAATTTTCACATTTTTCATTTGTTGTTCTTCCGTAACTTTGCCGGCTCAGCCTGGAGCACATTCAGGTAAACCCAAAGTGGTTATCGGAATTGTTGTAGAAAACATGCGCCCCGACTATATTCAACGGTACTGGAATAAGTTTCAGGAAGGCGGGTTCAAGAAATTATATACCAACGGCGCCGTGTTTACAAACGTCAATATAAATCAGCACATACAGTCGTACGCCAGCGGAACGGCCACGCTTTTTACAGGAGTTTACCCCTCGGTACATGGCGTTGTCGATAAAACATGGTACGACAGGCAGAAGAAGAAAGTGCTCGACAGTACCGAAGATGATTACTATTTTACGGTTGGCGCCGAAACCAAATCGGGAAATGCTTCGCCGGCTAAACTTCTTTCGACAACAATTACCGACAATCTGAAAATATTCTCGATGGACAAGTCGAAGGTACTGAGCGTGGCAATGAACCGCGAATCGGCTATTTTTGCCGCAGGCCATGCCGCAAACGGCGCTTACTGGCTCGACACGGAATCGGGGCGAATGGTTTCAAGTTCGTATTATGTAAATACTTTCCCCGACTGGGTGCGGCTTTTTAACAGCGAAAACAAACCCGAAATATACAGCTACCGTAACTGGACTGCCTTACTGCCCGAATTATCGTACGAAGAAAGTGTTCCGGACGATTACATTTTTGAAAAAGGATATTTCGATACATGGAAAACATTTCCTCACAATTTAAGCAGGTATTCAAAACGTTCGGAGAATTTCAGCCCGCTCAAAACAACCCCGTATGCAAACCTTATTATTAAAGATTTTATAGTTGAAATGCTTAAGAACGAAGATGTCGGCAGCGACGAAAATACTGATTTCATTACTGCCGTTTTTTCGTCGATGGACTACGAAAACGGAGCGTTTGGGCCGGCATCGCTCGAAATGCAGGACATGTATCTTCACCTCGACATGTATATTGCCGAACTGGTTAGTTTTGTTGAAGACAAATTCGGAAAGAATAATGTTCTGTTCTTTCTCACCGCCAACACATCGGCATCTTACCCTGTTGACTACCTGAAAGGCAGGTTTAAACTTCCGGTCGATAATTTTTCGCCCGAAAGCGCCACTGCCCTGATGAATTCATATTTAAATATCTTGTATGGCGAACAGAAGTGGATGGAATACTATTCCGAACAGCAGATTTATCTCGACCACGACTTGCTGAGGAAACACAAGATAGACCTTAATGAAATGCGCAACGTTATATCTGATTTTATTGGCCAGTTCGATGGTGTTCGTGTTGCAGTTCCCGCCCATCAACTCGAAAATGGATATTCGGATAACAGCCTGATCAGTCCGTTATTTAACTCGTACTCCAAAGGGCGTTCAGGCGATTTGCTGTATGTTTTAAAAGAAGGATGGCAACCTGCCTATAAATATACACGCATTAACTATACCGATCAAACACATATTCCGTTAGTGTTTTATGGTGCACAAATTAAGGCGGGAGAAATAAACGTAAAATATAATGCTGTAGATTTGGTGCCTACACTGTCGTATTTACTGAATATACCCGCACCCGATAAAAGCGAAGGAACTGTTATAAAAGAATTGGAAAGAGGAAATTGATTAAAAAGAAAACAAAGCCCGAATTTATTGGCAACTGTTTATGCAAAATGATTTTAACTTGCTAATGGTTTCGGCAGGATTTTCCGACTTGAAAATAAAGCTGCCTGATGCAAGAATGTTTGCGCCTGCTTCAAAAAGTTTTCTCCCCGTTTCGTAATTTACTCCGCCGTCAACTTCAATTAAACATGCAGGATTATATTTATCAATCATAATTTTTAATTCTCTGACTTTTGCATAGGTGCTTTCAATAAATACCTGTCCGCCAACACCCGGGTTTACCGACATAAGCAAAACCATATCAAGTTCGGTAATAATATCGTTCAAAACATTTACCGGTGTGTTCGGGTTCAAACAAACACTGGCTTTAACCCCTTGTTTTTTTATATGCCGTATTGTACGGTGTAAATCTTTACATGCTTCATAATGAACCGTTATAATATATGCTCCTGCTTCGGCCAAATGCACAACATACCGGACAGGTTCAATAATCATTAAGTGCAGGTCTAACGGTTTTGTGGCAATTTTATTTACATGTTCAATTACCGGAAACCCAAACGAAATATTTGGAACGAAAATTCCATCCATTACATCCAAATGAATAAAGTCGGCCTGACTGTTGTTGATGATTTGTATTTCTCTCCCCAGATTGTTGAAATCGGCAGAAAGTATCGAAGGTGAAATGAATTGCCTCATAAAAAATTATCTTTCTATTTTCGTATCAGCAATAAACAACAAACAAAGCATAACACACAGTTCAATATTTTACCGGTTTTAACCGTTTGTAAAACGAACCGTAGTGAAATTGTTTAAGGTAAATTAAATTATTGTGCCAACAGGTATGCTTTAAATCCTGCAAAATCTTTACCGAGCGAAGTTGCTTTTCGTTCTTTCTTAATAAAATCGGCAAGTTTTTGCGGTAATGGAATTTTGCCGCTACCTATAATTTCTTCCATTGTTTCGGTAAATTTTGCCGGATGGGCAGTTTCTAAAAACACGCCCACTTCACTTTCCGATATATATTCTTCGAGCGCTTTATATCCACATGCTCCGTGAGGGTCGCACATGTAGCCTGTTTGTTCGAATACTTTTTTTACCGTTGCTTTTATCTCGGCATCAGAATAACGGTATCCTTTTATTATTTCGGAAATAGTTTTATGCGAATAATTGTACATATCGAGAATACGCACAAAATTGCTTGGCGCCCCAACATCCATCGCATTAGCTATGGTTTCAACAGATGGCAGTGCATTGTATTCTGATGTTTCAAGATATTTGTAAACTACATCGTTTGCATTGTTTGCGGCAATAAATCTTTTAACAGGAAGTCCCATTTCACGTGCGAATAAACCGGCAGTGAGGTTGCCGAAATTTCCGCTGGGAACCGAGAATACCAACTCTCTTTCTTCTAAAACACCGGCCTGCTTTAAACGGGCGTAGGCATTAAAATAATAAAATGCCTGCGGTAAAAAACGTGCTACGTTTATTGAGTTGGCCGAAGTAAGTACCAGCTTCTCATTAAGTTTGGCATCTGTAAATGCAGTTTTTACCAAGTGTTGACAGTCGTCGAAAGTACCGTTAATTTCGAGTGCGGTAATATTATTTCCTAAGGTTGTAAATTGCGATTCCTGAATTTTACTCACTTTCCCTTTGGGGTACAGAACATAAACGTGAATTCCGTCAACACCCAAAAATCCGTTAGCTACGGCGCTTCCCGTATCACCCGAAGTGGCAACCAGAACATTTACCAGTTTTTCATTTTCCCCAAAAAAATATTTGAACAGACGGGCCATAAACCGGGCGCCTACATCTTTAAAAGCCATTGTTGGCCCATGGAACAATTCGAGCGAATAAATAGAATCGGTAACTTTTACTACGGGGCAATCGAACTGCAGTGTATCGAAAACTATTTCTCTCAGTTTATTCTCATCTATATCGCTGCCAAAAAGAAGTTTTGCCGCTTCAAAGGCAATTTCCTGAAACGACAGGTTTTGAATAGTTTCAAAAAAAGCCGTATCAAGCTTTGCTATATGCTCAGGCATAAAAAGGCCGTTGTCGGCAGCCAATCCTTTTATAACTGCTTCTCTCAGCGAAATAGCAGGAGTATTTTTATTAGTACTGTAATATTTCATTATTTAATATTTAATCGTTTTATAAATAATATTTTCAATGTTTTTATCATCAAATTGTACGCTAAAGTACAGGAAATACCGTGTTTTGATATGCTGTTTCAAACTGCACCCTCAATTTATAGCCAATAAATGTATTTAATTACTATTCCACAACAAATAAAAAGCAGTATTTGTTGTTTTATTACAAAAAATTAAACTAACGTTTAAAAAGTCTGTCTTTATTGTGATACACAGCAAACATATATTCAGTAATCGGGCACACTATTTACTCTTTTTTTACCAGAACCACTGCGGTTGCCGAAATTCCTTCCTCTCTGCCTTCAAAACCGAGCTCTTCGGTAGTGGTTGCCTTTATCGAAATCTTATCTTCCGAAATTCCAAGAACACCGGCCAATGTTTTTTCCATTTCGGCAATGTATGGTTTTAATTTAGGTTTCTGTATGCTTACAGTTGAATCGATATTAACAATTTCGTAGCCCATACACTGCACCAAACTGTATGTTTTTTTCAGCAATATTTTACTGTCAATATCTTTATATTCCGGCGAAGTATCAGGGAAATGTGAGCCAATATCGTTCAGTTTCAACGATCCTAAAAGCGCATCACAAATGGCATGAATCAAAACATCGCCATCAGAATAAGCTACAGTACCTTTATAATGTTGAATTAAAATACCGCCTAACCATAACGTTTCGCCATCGGCCAGGCGGTGCACATCGAATCCTTGTCCTATACGAAATTCCATTAATACTTATATTGATTACTGTAAAAAATACTAAGCCCCACTGTGCATTAAAAACGTAATGATAGCGTTATTTTTAACAAAAAACAAAAGCCCTGCAAGTTTAACCCTGCAAAGCTTTACGTTGTAATTAATGAATAATACGAATATGTCGCTCCCGAGCGAAAGGTTCTCCGAGGGCTCGAACAAGGTGTCGCTCCCGAGCGAAAGGTTCCCCGAGGGGTCGGACAAGGTGTCGCTCTGGAGCGAAAGTATAACCGAGGGCTCGAACAAGGTAGCGCTCCGGAGCGACTGTGTTCCATAAGAGTGTGCAGTTATGCAGCCGGTTTTCAGAGGTAAAAGAAATAAGCTGAGGGAAGGTAAGGTTTCAAAAAAACATAAGGTAAATTCAAAAACATTTTCAGAGCGTTTCATCTACTCAAAAATATTTATAACTTGCAATTATTTCCTTATAAATAATATAATGCTTATGAAAACAATTATTATGATGTTTATGATGCTGCCAGTGCTGGTTGCAGCACAAGATCCAAATCTGCACATTTATCTGTGTTTTGGGCAATCTAACATGGAAGGTAACGCCAGAATTGAAGATCAGGACCGGACGGGCGTAGATCCGCGTTTCCAGCTTGTTTCGGCTATGGACTGTCCTGATCTTGGACGGCAACAAGGGCAATTATATACGGCTGTTCCGCCTTTGGGGCAATGCAACACCGGATTGACGCCGGCAGACTATTTTGGCCGTTCGCTGGTGCAAAACCTGCCCGAAAATGTAAAGGTTGCTGTTGTAATGGTAGCCATCGGCGGTTGCAAAATCGAATTGTTCGACAAGGATAATTATGAAAGCTATGTGGCAACGGCTCCCGGATGGATGATGGGTAAAATTAACGGTTACGGAGGTAATCCCTACGTAAAACTTGTTGAACTTGCGAAGAACGCACAGCAAAAAGGCGTTGTCAAAGGTATCTTGCTGCATCAGGGCGAGTCGAACACGGGCGATGCTGAATGGCCAGCCAAAGTTAAAGGCGTATATGACAATCTGCTGGCAGACCTCGGTCTTGAAGCCAATTCGATACCTCTGCTGGCCGGCGAAGTGGTTCATGCCGACCAGGGTGGAGTTTGCGCTTCTATGAACGATATTATACGTACCTTACCGGAAACCTTGCCCAACGCCTATGTTATTCCTTCCAGCGGATGTGCTGTGGCTAAAGATAATCTCCATTTTTCGGCAGCCGGTTACCGTCAGCTCGGACGCAGGTACGCCGCCCAAATGCTCTCTATTTTGGGATATTAATGTTTGGGTGGAACAACAGTTTCCCGACTTGTACCTGTTTGATATCAGTAGCAGAGGTGCACTTTATTATTAATTGATTTTATTTAGCTGGAGTATTGTCTTTTTCAAGCTCCAGCAGTTTCTTTTTTCTCCAAATTCCTCCGCCGTAACCTGTGAGGGCGCCGTCTGTGCCAATAACTCTGTGGCAAGGCAGAATAACGGATATTTTGTTTTTTCCATTGGCATTGGCAACGGCTCTTACAGCCGACGGCATACCCAACAGTTCGGCCTGTTTTTTATAACTTGTTGTACAGCCGTATGGTATTTTCAACAAGCTAAGCCATACTTGTTTCTGAAATTCTGTGCCAATCATATATACTGGAATGTCGAAATTTTTGCGTTCCCCTCTAAAATATTCATATATCTGCTCTCTGAGTATATCAAAATAAATATTTTCTCCCCGTACAAGTGGAGCTTTAGAAAAGGCAGCTAACTGCCTTAACTCTAATTCAAGCAGTTTGCAGTCGGCAAATTCCAACATGCAAATTCCTTTACCGGTTGCGGCGGCAATCATCATTCCCAAATCTGTTTCAATACAGGTTATATCAATAACAGTTTTCGGAGTATAATTTTTGAACATATTGTTGACTCTGTTTAATAAATCACAGCCCGATTTGCTGTAAATGTCAGTTACATTGTGGTTAGAATTAAAATATTGAAATGTATTAATTGCCTCAGGTTCCATGTTTGAGAATATTTTGAATAAAATATTGGTTAGCGATTAGTATTTATTTTGACGTTATTCAAGTTATTAAATATTAACAGAGAATTATCCAGCAACCCTTATCGAAAACCTTAAGCAATACTATTAATAATTGGTGGTAAATGCAAATGTTACAAACAATAAACCGTACACTAAAAAGTAATATTAATATGTATTCAAATCTTTTTATCCACAAAACCGGAAATTTTTCAAGCAATCGTTTAGGATAAAAATATGTTCAGTATAACGGCATTATAATATAATTTTTGGAAGATTTCATTTTTTATATGCAATTAAACAACATCAAAATTATGATTTTTCAATCTTTATTATTATTTTTGGAATCCTATACTATTTATTAAATAATTAATAACAATAAAATATATAAAAATGAAAAGAGCATTATTATTATTTATCAGTTTGTTTTTAACTGCGGTGTTGTTTGCACAAGAGGCAGTCGATAAAATTAATCAGGCACAGGAAGCATTAAAAGCACAGGATTATGTAAAAGCCTACCAGCTATTCGATGAAGCTATGAACAACCTCGGCGATGTACAGGTTGATGCATTAATAAACTTTAATATCGGTTTTGCAGCATATAGATCTGAAAATATAGAAGGCGCCGTAAAATATTTCGATAAAGCTATCGAGGCAGGAATAAATGTTTCTAAAAGCCACGAATATAAGGCAATGGCATACAACGACAAGGAAGATTACACAAATGCTGTTGCTTCATTTGAGCAAGCAATTGCTACGGCCGAAACAAACATTGAAACACTGTATTATAATGCAGGTATCGCTGCTTACAGAGGCAAATTGTTCGAAAAGGCTGTTGAACTTTTTGGTAAATCGGCAGAGTTGAATTACAGAGGAGAAACAGCGCTGTACTATAAGGCAGTATCTCTTAGAGGTTTGGGGAAAAACGAAGAATATAAAGAAACTTTGATTGAAGGTGCAGAAAAGTTTCCGAATGAAAAAAATATTACTTCTGCTTTGGCAAATGTTTATGTTATGGAAGGAAACGAATTATATAAAAAAGGTGCAACCATTTTAAGCAGTGCCAACCAGAAAGTAAATGACGGAGCAATGACTACTGCTGATGACGCATACAATGCAGAAGTAGAAAAAGCAAAAGTTGAATTTAGAGCAGCAGTTGAAATACTTGAAAAAGCAAAATTACTTGATGAATCGAATGCAAATGCACAAAAACTTATTGATGCATGTTCGGCGGTATTATAATTTATCACAAAATTACTGATCTTAACACTGCACAATTATTTGCACGAATATTTCCTGATGATGTTTTTATGTAAAAAAAAAATTATATTTGCAGGGTCAAAACATATTAATTACGCAGCAAATTACCATAATATGTGAAATGCAATATGAGCAGGTAGGTGGTTTTTTGTGTTTATGATTTGTTTCATATTGGTGTTATGGCAGTGAATCGGGGTATAGCGCAGTCCGGTTAGCGCACCTGCTTTGGGAGCAGGGGGTCGCAGGTTCGAATCCTGCTACCCCGACAGTTTAAAATCAAATATTAGCCTCTTTCAGAGAGGTTTTTTTATGCCTTTTTATCTGTTTTCTCGTCATTCTTGACAAAACTTTGCGACATTTTAATCCACTTGCAGTTATGAAGTAGGTGAAAAATGTTGCAATACTCATCCGACTCTACAATAAAATACCTCTAAACAACTACTTACTCGGGATAATTACAAAAATATCAAAGAACTAAATCAAACGCAACGGTAATGATTCTTAATCTAAGGTTGTTAACTCGTAAAGTTCCCACATAGCCCGACCATACATATATTATCATACATGTCATAAATCAATTATATTGCGTATATAATGGTAATGTTCATATTCATGCTTAAGATTTCCTTACTGTACATTAATAAAAACTTAGTCATTTAACTTTACGTACCTTGCCATATAAAATACTTTTGCAATCGAAATAAACAATATCTGGATACAGGCTAAAGCCTCAACAGTCAGATAATGTCATGATTCATTCCGAACGACATGAATTATAACGTCAACTGAAGGGATTTAGAATGTTTGGGAACATTTGATTATAATGCGGGAATAAATGATTCCGGACAGGTATTGTATCCTAAAATTAGTCACAATACTTTTGTCGTTCGATTTAAAACTATATGTAATGTTGCATTACAAGAATATACATACGAGTTGTTTCTGTTATCAGAAAAAAAATAAACAGACGATTTCCCAGAAGAAATTTCATCGGGGGGAGAGTGGTTCTTTCATTTTGACGTCGCACCATATTGTTTTCGTTCTTAATGGTTCCGCCGAGTGTGCGATTGCGGGTTTATCAGATACGACAGTAGTAGTTAGTTCCGGTAATTTTATTTTCCTGCCTACTTCCACGAACATGTTATGTGAAGCGCTGGAAGACGACACCACCGTATTGCTTATTCGATTGAGCGGCCTGGTGGGGAAACTACCCGAATGCCCCACGTTCCGTTTCCAACGGCTCTCGGGTAATCTGGATACTTGCCCTGTTGAAAACAGAGGCATATATCCTCTGAAAATGAACAGGCGAATACTCTACCTTGTAAAAGGAATAGTGACAGTACAGCACGACGGGATCAAATGCGACAATTTCGCCAAACATATGGTAGCATTGTTGCTGACCATGATACAGGCATATTACCCACAGGAAGAGTATATGCGTTTTTACTCGACCATAACTGGCAGCGATGCAATGTTCACCGATCAGGTCTATGAAAGATGGATGACATGCTATACGGTTGGTGAACTGGCCAATACTTTCGACATGAACATAAAACAATTCACTCGTTATTTCAACAAGGTATTCGGTGAAAATCCAGGTTCGTGGCTCAAAAAACGCAGAATGGAACACATTTACCACGATATATGCAGTAGCTACAAACCCCTGCGGCAAATTGCCGAAGAACACTGTTTTTTGATGACGAATTTTGTTCGTTACTGTCGTAATAATTTCGGATACACTCCCGAGTCTATCAGAAGGAGTTTGGCAGTTAATGGAATTACACCGACTTAGCATCCTGCCTTAATTCAATATTTTTTCACGGCACGTTCGGTTCTTTGCATGTCATGCCTCAGGAAATACTTTGTCTTACAAAAACATATATGAACAATATAAAACAATTTTAATTTTTAACACTAATTTTTAAAAACAATGAAAATGAAAAAAATCATTATGTACGCTGCCTTGGCAGCAATGATTATGACCTCTTGTAAGGAGGTGGACGAGCCGGGTTTTGTATCCGACTCCAGCGTCGCATACGTTTCGGTCAGGGTGGACAACCGCCCGGGCACACGCGCATCGGACGAAAATCCCGGTATTCCGGCAGAAAGCACCCTGAACGAACTTTATCTTGTTACCTTCGATGCCAGCGGCAGGGTGATGGCGATACCGGGCAGCACCCTCTGCTACACTCTGGCCAACCAGACAGGTAGCTATACGGACAAAAAGCCTGAGGCGGCCAAGATTTCCGCTTCTTCCAAGAACCTTGTGGTTATCGCCAATCCGGGGGGTAAACTGAAGGATAGGATTGTCAACCTGAAATCCACCGACACGTATGCTACCTTCAACGCAGCGATCGCCGAAACTTCTATTGAAGACATCATGCACGCCGGAGGTTTCACGATGATCACATCGCGTAGCGACAAAGGCATGAGCGCCGGTAATAAGATAGAAAATGCATACGTGGAGATCGGCAACAAGCTCCAGACAGTTTCAGGAACTACTTCGGACGCAGATGCGAAAACAGAAGCCGAAAAGGACGCAAACCGCTTGGAAGTGAAACTCGAACGCCTCGCCTCTAAACTGCGGGTTTATAAAAACAGTCCTATCCAGGCGCCCGATGGCGCCAAAGCCGACATGTCAGGCTGGACAGTGGATGCCAGAAACACGACCTACTATCCTTTCGCGGAAAAGACCCTGCTCACAGTTAACCATCTGGATGGCGACTATGACAATAACTTCTACACGAAAGACCCGAACTTCTTCAAGGACGCAGTTTTGGGATACTCCACGGGTATTGAATACGTTGAGATTGACGGGACTACTTTCGCACCGAAAATTTTCGGGGGCAGCTGGAACACTCCCGGAGCCGACAAGATTTCTTACGTGATCGAAAACACGATGAACGACGACAATCAGGTGTTCGGCAGCGCTACCCGCATCGTTATGGAAGCGACCTATTACCCCAAGTTCACACCGGAATTGGCTGCTGACGCCGACTGGTTCTCGTGGGCAGGAATCGACTATCCGTCTCTGACAGCCCTTCAGGATGCGTATCGCGGCGGTGAAGCAGGAGCTTCCTCGGCGTTGAAAGACGCGTGCGACGACTTTACGGCAAAGGTCAAGGCAGCCAACACCTCCATTCCTTCCGGCGCTCTTTTTACCGATCTGACACAGGAACAGCTGAATGCCGTTCAGAACGGCGGCCAGGCGGTTAAGAACGGCAACAATCCGGTGATCCGCTGGTATCAGAAAGGGCGGTGCTACTACTACTACGAGATCCGCCACGACAACGAAACGGCCGTGAACATGGCTTTCGGCAAATACGGCGTGGTGCGCAACAACTGGTACGACCTTACGCTTAAATCAGTTAACGGGCCCGGCACGCCGTGGTATCCCGAAGTAACTAACCCGGGACCGGGCGATCCCGATCCGAAAGATCCGATAGACGAGCAGGCCAGCTACTTGGGTGTTACAGTCCAGGTTAACGACTGGATTATCTGGACAACCGACATGGACGTCCGTTAATCTTTAGCACACTTATAAAAAGAGCAGGTGACTGCCTTTTCTTTTTATAAGACAGGCCGGAGGCGGCTGATTACCGCTTCCGGTCACAAAGGGAAGGCATAAAGCCTTTCAAACAACGAATACAGGACTTAAATTATATGATCATGTTCACGAAACTAAAAATAGCACTCGCTCTGACCGCCATTATGGTGCTGTCGTCATGCGAGAGTATAAATGATGATTATGCGAATTGCGGAGTTTGGCTCGAATTTGTTTTCGATCATAACATGGAGTACACCGACTCGTTCTATCCACAGGTGGAAACAGTTGATGTTTATATATTCGACCAGTCGGGTAAGTTCGTACAGACCATTCATGCTGCTACATCCGATCTCGATAGGAATAAGCGCATGTTTCTGGGCAATATGCCTTTTGGGGAATACAAAATACTTGCCGTAGGCAATCTTACCGAACATTTTAGGTTTACTGATCGTAACGGTGTTGATTTTGTACCGGGTACTACCACCATCGAACATGCTATGTCGGCATTGAAACACAACGGTATGGTCTCCCACGAGTTTTCTCATTTCTACTTTGGACAGGCCGTTGAAGTAGCTTATAATGCCGATTTGAGCGTTTACATGATTCCTCTTATACGGCAGACGAATAATTTCAACATTGTGTTACAAACCGTAGTCAAGTCGCCTGAGAATTCCCAAGGTGCTATTGAGTCTGTACATACAGTCGAAATTGTAGCTCCGGAATCAGGTGCTTACGATTGGTTGAATAATCCGGTAGCTCCGAATGAATTGATCTACCATCCATACTATTTGATATCTAGGATATACCCTTTTAAAGACGAAACATTGCTGGAGACAGTTGCGAAAATTAATACAATGCGTCTCCTCGAAAACGAAAGTAATGGTTACAGGATAATAATTCGTGACGTAAAAACCGGAGAGGAACTCTGGAGTAAAGATTTGGTGTCGCTGTTGGCTGACACCAAGATTGGTGAAGGCAAAAGGCCTGACGGTACGGAATTGCCACTATCTGAATATCTTGATCGCGAAGGTAACTGGAACATTGTTATTGTTTACATAAGTGGAGCAAATATCGGTAATGAGGATCCTGTAGACCCAGATCCAGATCCAGACCCGGACCCGGGTCCGGTTACCCCCAACAATGCTTTCACAGCAATAAGGATCAACATAAATAACTGGATAGTTTGGCAACAAGGCATTGAACTTAATTAATTACACGTCTATGAAAAGGAACATCATACTGTTTTTTTTACTGTTGTTCTGTTTCTCCTGTTCATGGGAAGAAGAACTGTCAACTGGCAACGGAGGCCCCGACCCTAATATTACCCGTGGCTTTATCAGTTTACAGGTAACAGGAGAGCACACTGAAAATGACTCGCTGAGTGACGATATCAAAACGATCCGTTTTATCGTCTTCACCGGACTGTATGCATATCCAAAAGTGGAGGTTAACGAATACAAAACGATCCCTATTTCGGAAGCCGGCAGGGTTTCTGCAATGAAAGGTGTTTTCGAGCTTACCATTGCAGATAAGTTAGTGGTAGCTATCGCCAATGAACCCGCCTCGATGACGGAAGCATTGAACGCGGTCACGACCCCGCGGGAACTGGAGGATCTTGACCTGATGCTATCGGACTTCCTGATGAGCGATCACCTTTCTCTCCAACCCGGCTCCATGATGCCGATGAGTGGTGCGGTATGGACAAACAAAAACGATATGCACACTACACAGGCTGCGGCAGAGGCGGCAAGCGGGCATATACAGTTGTTGCTGCAACGCGCCGTGGCCCGTGTCGACGTCTATCTGACAACAGACATTACCGGAGGAGTGGAGCTACTACCCGGTTCACGCTTGACGCTGAAAAATACATATACCGAAAGTTATTTTGTGCATCACAAAAGCGGTACCCATGTGCTTGGAAAAATACAGACCGTGGCGTCTGCCGGCTTTGCCGGCAATGACAAGTCGTGGACACTGGCTGTGGGGCAGCAGAACATACCCGTGCCGGAAAAGGGAACCAAGCCCGAAAAACCTGAGTCCGAATTCGCACATGTATGCACGTTCTACACGCCCGAAAGAAACTGCATAACGGACAAACTTATCGTTGACATCTCCCTCAAAACGGATGACGGAGACAAGAACGCCACCATCACATTAGACTATATGTATAACGAGGCCGGCGACCGGCTTCCCATAGAAGTGGTAAAACGCAACAACCGTTACATCGTCAGGGGAAACATCCGAAAGGCGAACCTCGAAGCCGGGGTCGTGGTGCTGCCGTGGAACGAGGGCCTCGAACCTTTCCCGCTGGGGCAGTATTACCTGAGGGTCGATAAATCCCTGCTCGAGTTTCCGTCTGCCGGAGGCACGCAGGTCGTTGCCGTCGCCACAAACCATCCCGACTCGTGGAAGATCGACAAAACGGGAAACCTGCCTACAGGCGTAACCGCAAGGAAAGCCGAAGACAATACCGTAGAGATCGAGGCAGACCCCAAGATCGCCGGTACTCTGGCGACGTCGGGCTGGTTCACCGTCCGGGCGGGCAACTTGAGCAAGATCGTTCACGTCACACAGGAGGCGCCGCCGGTGCCGCCGGTGCTGGAACACGCCGGCAATAACCTGCCGACAGTCATTCCGCAGGCGGGAGGCACCTATACCGTCTGGGCGAAAACCAACCTCGCGGCGTGGGGTGTGAAAATCTACGCCGGAGCGAACAATACCGGAACGTTGGTTAATACCGTGGCTAACGTAGCAGGTTCGACGGACATTAACGTTACGGGAACGTACCAGGCAACCGTTACCGTCGGCACGAATGGCGAAAACACCCCCCGAAAGTTCTCGTTCTACCTGTATAGTGACAATTACAATGACACACCCGCCGAGATATACGTCGGTACCCGGTCGCAGGAGGCGGAGCTTACCCTGCCGAATACCGGATTCCCTGCCCCTCCGGGAGTGCTCGGGGTGACGGCGAGCGGCGAGTTGACCCTGCGCGGATCGAACCTCTACAAGGGCACCAAGGTGGCCGCCGACAGCGAGTTCGGCCCCGTACACGAAGAGGCGGTCTTCGTTGCCTATTTCCGCTGGGGTTCGCTGGTGAGCATCAACAGCACCTCGAACGCCGCAAATCCCAATGCGCTCATCTCGAACGGCGACGAGTTCGAGTTCACCGACTTCGACTGGATACACCCCGACTATACCTACAACGGCCTCAAGGGGGCGAAAGCCCTCTACGCCCAGTTGGGCAGCGGCAAAACCCCCGCGCAGATGTGGAACACACTGCCCATGAACGGCGGGCTTGCCAACTGGTCGCCCACTAATACTGCGGCAGGTACGGGTGATCCCTGTCCGTACGCCACGGTCGATGCAAACGGCACGCTCGCCGCAGGCTACCACGTGCCTGGCGGAAATAACAACGGCTGGAACGGCATGAACACCTCGCAGCTCGAAAACCGATTGGTTACGGATAACGTAAAGCTGACCAACAACCTGATCGTGTATGGATACAGAGACAAAGATGTGGGCGCACAAGGTTGGGGCATGTTTCTTCCCTACGTGGGCAACCGTCAGACCAGCGGCAGGGTCAGCGGCCGCGGGTATGACGGCACCTACTGGTCGGGGACTTTGGCCGGCGGCGCCGGATCATACCTCACATTAGGCAGCGGTAGCGTCGGCATCGGTACAAACCCCAACACGATGGGTATGACCATTCGTTGTGTGAAGTAGTAAAATATAACAACATGCATTATATGAAACCTTTTATTTTAAAATATTTAACTTTATGTATATTATCGCTGTCAATTTTTGCCACGATGTTTTCCTCATGTTCTAATGAGACTGAGATATATAGTCCGCAACCATACGGTTTCGATGCTACATTTGTGGTTAGTGCTGCTGTCCGGTCGAATTTTGCCACCCGTGCTATAGTCGAGGGTGGGAATCACGACAATGAAGTACGTGAGATCACTATACTGTTTTTCGATAACAATTCCAAATACCAGCGTTTTGTCCGTACCACGTCCTTGCAGTCGGTGCCGACAGGTACGGGCAATGAGAACCGCTGGAAGTTTGTGGTGAACCTTCCCGACGGCAGTTACACGGCACTCTTTCTGGCTAACTCTGCTGCATTTATCGACAGTAAATACAACCTTGCCGAAGGAACCGTAGTCGGCGGCGGAGATATGACTGAGCTGTCGATGGATGATATAGAGGGTGCGTTATCCCGTTTGTTCACCGGTAAGTACAACGCCATCCCCGGTGACGGTACTTACAGGCCTTTCGTCATGTCCTCTGGTAGGGAGGCAATTAATGTTCCTTTCAGCTCCGCAAACTATTATATGGAACATCCTATACGGCTTTCCCGCGATGTGGCGAAGGTTAATGTGAAGTTCGCCTCGCAGGTGGTGAGTGACCAGCTGTCCATCAAAGAAATCCGGCTGTGTAATTACAATACGGTTTCTTATGCTGTAGGTACCCCCATTCTGTGGAACCACTGGAACAGCGGCACGTCAGGTGTTACGGCATCACTCTTTGCTGCTGGCGCGGCGCGTCCCGCCACCGCTGTTGTAAGCGGATATGATGAAACGAATAGTATTATATACAGGGATAATGGTCTCGACGATGAGAGCGACGAAATCAAAAACAATGAGTGCGTGGACTGGATATTCACAGCCGAGCGTCCTGCTGCCGCGGGCGACAACCTCTGCCTGCTGATTCATGGTGATGTTACCATCAACGGTGTAAAACACGATGACCGCTGGTACAGGCTCGATTTCATCCGAAAAGATTCGGACGGTACGTTCAAATACGTAAATATCCTGCGCAACTACGTCTACACGTTCACCATCAACGGCGTCGGCGATCCGGGCTACGCCACGAAAGAGGAGGCCTACGACGCCCTGCCGGGCAACCTGACCACCGACCTGACCGTGGTGGACGACAGCGGCCTGAACAGTATCGTTTACAGCGGACAGTATTACCTCGGAGTGACGAAGGACCTGTACGAGTTCTCCTGCATCTCCGAGCTGGAACAGGAGCTGAAGATACACACCGACTATCCGGGCGGCTGGAAGATCTCACTCCCCGCCGGCGGATGGCCTTCGTGGGCGGGCGCCGATCCCGCTCTCTCGGGCGCGGGCGAAACGACGGCGTCGGACGACCTGTGGCCGGAGATCAATCTCGTCGACACGCAGCGCGAGTTCACCTTCACCGTCAGCGCCGGCCCGCTCAGCCAGC
>JAITWJ010000149.1 GCA_031285325.1 Bacteroidales bacterium | reverse complement strand
ATATTAAGTAATGCAACTGAAATTTTGATACCTTTTAAACTTGATTTTTGTTTTAAAGATGTCAAGTTTCTGACTCCTAAGCATGGAGAAAAAAAGAATTTATTAGACTTATCAATCTTAAATGCAAAATATTACCGACTTGAAAAAGAAAAACAGAGAATTTTGAAAAATCCGAAAATTAGTGAAGAAAGAATATTAAATACCATTAAAAACGATTTACATCTCACCGAATTACCTATTCTCATTGAATGTTTCGATAACAGTAATCTACAAGGCTCGAACCCTGTAGCAGCATGTGTTGTCTTCAAAAATGCAAAGCCACAAAAAAAAGAATACCGGCATTTTAACATCAAAACAGTTGAAGGTCCAAATGATTTTGCTTCGATGGAAGAAGTAATTTACAGGCGATATAAAAGAATAATCGAAGAGAAGAAACCACTGCCACAACTTATTGTAATTGATGGAGGAAAGGGGCAGATTTCATATGCAGTTAATGCACTTAAAAAACTTGAATTACATGGAAAAATAACAATTATTGGTATTGCTAAACGTCTTGAAGAAATATATTTTCCCGGAGATTCGATACCTGTTTATATTAATAAAAATTCTGAAACATTAAAAATAATTCAACAACTTAGAGATGAGGCGCATCGTTTCGGAATATCTTTCCACAGAAATAAACGCTCAAACTCATTTCTTATTTCAGAGTTGAGTGAAATTGTAGGAATTGGTGAAAAAACAGTGCAAAAATTACTTTCTGAGTTTAAATCAGTAAAAATTATTAAAGATTTAAGCGAAGAAGAAATTACAGAATCAATAGGTAAATATAAAGCAGGGTTGGTTTATACGTATTTTCATGGTAAATAGTCGTTCTTTGAAAAAATACGAAATCAGCAAATTTTAAATTTATCGTAATATACTGAATGTTAATTGATTAATTGTTTTAGTAATTTTATTATTGCAAACATCGTAGAATTCACAGAAATAAAATTAAAATATTCTTTATATGGGAAATTATAAACACTATGATATATTACACAAGATTACCGGTTACAAATGTAAAGTAGAGTCGGTAGAAATAATGTTGCATAATAGCTGTAGTTATTGTATTTTTGACTTAGTATTAAGTAAATTTTGTTTTTGATGCAGGTAAAATTTGGTACTTATTCAGGATAATATATTTTCCAAAACTCGAAAAATAATACATAAAACATTAAAATAATACTCCTATGGCAATAATTAATGAAAACTACCTCAAACTAAAAACTGGTTATTTATTTCCCGAAATTGGTAGAAGGGTAAATGAATTTATAAAAAACAATCCCGATAAAAAAGTAATAAAAATGGGCATAGGGGATGTTACCCGACCATTAGCACCTTCGATAGTGAAAGCTTTTCACGAGGGGGTTGAAGAAATGTCAAAAATAGATACTTTTAAAGGTTATGGCCCTGAACAGGGTTATGCTTTTTTACGTGAAACCATTGCAAAAAATTCGTATAGAGACAGAGGTGTGGATATTTCGGCAGACGATATTTTTATTTCTGATGGGTCGAAATGCGATACTGGTAATATCCAGGAGATTTTTGGCAACGAAAATAAAATTGCAATTTGCGATCCTGTTTATCCTGTTTATGCAGACACAACCGTAATGGCAGGAAAAACAGGTATTTGCAATGCAGACGGATATTACAATGGAATTATTTATATGCCTTGTACCAAAGAAAACGGATTTATTCCTGAACTTCCATCAGAAGTGCCTGATTTAATTTTTCTTTGTTATCCGAATAATCCAACCGGAACTGTTGCTACAAAAGAGGAATTGAAAAAATGGGTCGATTATGCCCTTAAAAACAAGAGTATAATACTTTTTGATGCTGCTTACGAAGCTTTTATACAAGACGAAAAAATTCCGCACTCAATATACGAGATTGAAGGAGCAAAACAGGTTGCTATCGAATTCCGCAGTTTCTCTAAAACAGCGGGTTTTACAGGAACCCGTTGTGCGTTTGTTGTTATTCCACAGGAATTATCTGCTTACGATTTTGCTGGAAATGTACATCCTGTAAAACCGCTGTGGAACCGCCGTCACACTACAAAATTCAATGGAGTATCGTACCCTGTACAAAAGGCTGCGGCTGCTGTTTTTTCGGAAGAAGGTAAAAAAGAAATTGCTGAAACAATAGCATATTATATGGGAAATGCCCGAATTATGAAAAGCAGCCTGGCGTCTGCCGGATATGAAGTTTTTGGCGGAGAAAACGCTCCATACATTTGGATAAAAACTATGGATAATTTAAAATCGTGGTGTTTTTTCGATAAGCTTTTAATTGACGCAAATGTTGTTGGAACACCGGGTTCCGGTTTTGGGTCTTCGGGTGAAGGATATTTCAGATTTTCGGCATTTGCCGACCGCGAAAATGTAATTGAAGCGATGGAACGAATAAAAAATCTGAAGTAGTAATATATGATTAGATATTATAAACTTCTTGAATAATATAGAAGAGTTGGTATTGTTTAAATCAGTTGAAAATAATTAGATTATTGACGCTGCCAAGCAAATAAACACAGAGAAATTAAACGGTTTTACTTTTTGAGTTTTCGTTCTGATAACAAGTTCTGAAGAGAAAACATTTCATCGCGCAGCCGGGCAGCTTCAATAAAATCTAACTCTTTTGCCGCGGCCTGCATTTGTTTTTTCGTTTTTTCAATTGTTTTTTCCAATCCTTCGGCACTCATGTATTTCACTACCGGATCGGCAGCAATATCGGTTTGCTCCATATTTTCCGGATAAACAGCAGTTTTATCTCTACGGAATTCATGGCCAATAATTTCGCGTGCCGGTTTTATAATCTGGGTTGGGGTAATATTATTCTCTTCGTTGTATTTCAATTGTTTTTCGCGGCGGTAGTTTGTAGATTCTATTGTTTTTTGCATAGAACCGGTTATTTTATCGGCATACATAATCACCATTCCATTCAAGTTTCGGGCAGCACGTCCGGCAGTTTGGGTAAGCGAACGTTCCGAACGGAGAAAACCTTCTTTATCGGCATCAAGTATTGCAACCAGTGAAACTTCAGGCAAATCCAGTCCTTCGCGCAAAAGGTTTATTCCTACCAGCACATCAAAATCGCCTTTCCGAAGTTGTTCCATAATTTCAATACGTTCGAGAGTATCAACATCCGAATGGATATATCTGGTTTTGATGCCTGTATTCAAGAGGTATTTTGAAAGTTCTTCTGCCATTCGTTTGGTTAAGGTGGTAATTAAAACACGTTCATTCTTCTCTGTCCGCAAATTTATTTCGTGCATCAGATCGTCAATCTGGTTTGTGCTTGGCCTTACATAAATAATGGGGTCTAACAATCCGGTTGGACGGATAATTTGTTCAACTACTATTCCTTCGCATTTTTCTAATTCGTAATCGGCAGGTGTGGCGCTTACATAAACCACCTGTTTTGTAAGGCTTTCAAATTCGTCAAATTTCAGAGGGCGGTTGTCGATAGCTGCCGGAAGGCGGAATCCGTATTCTACCAGGGTAACTTTTCTTGAATTGTCGCCACCAAACATTGCTCTTATTTGCGGAATAGTTACATGGCTTTCGTCAATAATACATAAGAAATCGTCCGGAAAATAATCGAGTAAACAGAAAGGGCGTGTACCGGGGGCACGTCCGTCGAAATACCGTGAATAATTTTCTATTCCGGGGCAGTAACCCAGTTCCCGCATCATTTCCATATCGTATTCCACCCGTTCTAAAATACGTTTTGCTTCGAATGGTTTGCCAATTTCCTTAAAATATTCTACCTGGCTTGCCAAATCGTCTTGAATATTGCGTATAGCCAAGTTTAAACCTTCTTTTGTTGTAACAAATATGTTGGCGGGGTATATCTTTATACTGTCTAAACTGTTGGTTTGTTGGCCGGTAAGTGGGTCTAATCCTGTAATTTCTTCTATTTCATCGCCCAAGAAAACTATGCGTACAGCTGTGTCGGCGTATGCAGGATAAATATCAACAGTATCGCCTTTAACTCTGAAATTTCCGCGTTGAAATACGGTTTCGCTGCGCGAATACAGGGCATCAACCAATTGCCGTAATATTGTATTTCGCGAAACATTTTCTCCTAATTTTATTTCGGTAATATTTGCATGAAAATCGTCAGGGTTTCCAATACCGTATAAACACGAAACCGATGAAACTACAATTACATCGCGACGGCCCGACAGCAACGAAGAAGTAGTGCTCAAACGCAATTTCTCAATATCCTGATTTATGGCAAGGTCTTTTTCAATATAAGTGTCGGTGCTTGGAAGATATGCTTCGGGCTGATAATAATCGTAATACGACACAAAATATTCGACTGCACTGCCGGGGAAAAACTGTTTCATTTCGCCATATAACTGGGCAGCCAGAGTTTTGTTATGGCTTAAGATCAGGGTAGGCCGCTGTATTTGCGTTATTACGTTTGCCATGGTAAACGTTTTTCCCGATCCGGTAACACCCAGCAGGGTTTGAAACCGTTCGCCGCTTTTAATGCCTTCAACCAATTGCCTGATTGCTTCAGGCTGATCGCCGGTAGGTTGATAGTCGGATACTATTTTAAATTGCTGCATGCGACAAAACTACATAAGAGTTTCAAGATAACGAAATTAAACATTACTTTTTAATGCCTCGCGGTACTTGCATCAGTTGATGCTACCTTCACCGAGCCCTTCTTTATGCTTACATCAACTGATGCAACCTTCGGCTGTTTAAAATTTGCACTGCATACTTGGTGTGAATACGTTGCTTCGGAATGCAAAATTCTCGATTGAGTGTTTGCAAAACGTTTATGCTTTAATTACAGATTTAATTACACGTAATAAAGGCTGCCCGTCTCCGAACAGCCTTTTACATTACATTTAAACTTTATGATAAACGTTCCCGATTACTGTAAATTCACAAATACCGGGTTGGAGTAGAACCAAAGGTCGTCGAACGCTGACGCGGCAGCCGTATGCACATCGGCGGCAGGCGTGTCAACCAGCGGATTGCCGTTTTCGTCTGTTTCGCCGCTCACATTCAGGCCATGGTTAGTGCCGCGCAGGCGGAAGTAGGTGTCTGCCTCAATCTGTACGGTGTATTCTATTTGCCTCAGGCCGTTTCCCATATCTTTCCAGGCGGTAGAGGTTATGCCGTTTCCATCTTTTACGCCGCCGGTGGCGTCGAAGCGGGCTATCACCTTCACATCGTTATAGGTGCCGTTGCTGTAATCTGCGCTGCCCTTGGTTACTTTTGGGCGCATCTTGCCGGCTATCAGGTCGATGTGGTTCAGCTCAGGGTTGGTGAGCGCCGTGTAGGTGTTGTTGGCGTTGGCCGACTGCGGGTCGCTAACCAGAATACGCACTTTTACTGTTTTATTAGCCGCGTTGAACGTTTGGCCCATAGTGGCGCTGCCCACCGAGAACTCGAGGCGGTCTATCAAATTGCCGTGTACGGTGTAGATGTTACCGGCGCGCAGGCCATCAACAAAGCCTTGAGCTGTTTTTGCTTTCATTTCTATAAACGTTTTCTGATATTCGCCAGGGTAGAAGTCGCCGGCGTTTTTGGTAACGTGGTTGTGGAAGTCGGAGTTTGCAACTATCCAGAAGCGGCGGCCCTCAGAAATCATGGCGTCCCACACGTTGCCGATTGCGGCCGTTTGTACACCCACGCCGCCGAAAGTGTAAGTCTTTTCGTATGAGTTTGTGTTGCCGTATCCGCCGCGCTGAGGCGAAGCCTGATGGCCGGGTATGCTCTCGAAAGCTACGAATACATCGGGGGCTACATCATTCATGTCGCGGTAGTGCTCAATCTTCCAGCGATCCTGTCGCTCAGGGTGAGCGGGAACTATCCAGCTGGTGAGGCGGTGGTTGGCCTGCATCCATGCGGCGGCCTCCATGCTCTTTTCGTGATCGGTTTTGGTAGATTTCACCCAGCCCTGTTTAGCGCCGCCTATCTCGTCCTTGTCGTTGTTGTCGAACATGTACTCGAACTGCGCCATGTCTTTGGCATGTGCGTCAGTGGTTATGAATTGGTTGGTTATGATACCCGTTGATGCGTGCTCGTGCCCCGGCGGGTTCCATTCGAGCCCTTGCACGGCTATGGTGGTGGTGCGGCGGGCGTTGAATTCTACAACCTTCGGGAAACTGTAATCTTTAATGGATTGCCAGCGCCACATCTGCCCCGATACACTGTCGGTGCCCGATATCAGATTAGCCAGGCCGCTGTCTGTCCAGCTTGGTACGGGGCCTTCAGTGTCGCCATCGGAGGCGTTGCCTGCGAAGCGGCCGCCGTGCTCGGAGTTGACTATCACGTCGAGGCCGTACTTATAGCCCTGGTTCAGTACGAAGGTGATAGGGTTAGTACCGTCAGAGTAGCCGGTGTGGTTGTGGAAGTCGGCGCTGTAATATGTGCCGAAATAGGCCTGCGGGTCGTTGCCCGGTTGTTCATCCAGGTTGTATCCTGTCCATGCGAACACGCTGGCTGCACAACCGCTGCTTCCGCTTTCGAGTTTCACGTTGGGGAATGCATCGGCGCCGAATTTGTACCCGGCAGGATTGCTTGTAAGTTGGTTTGTAATGCTGACGGCAGAGGTAACATCGCCGTTGCCTTTGCCATCGGTCATGTCGATTACGGCGCCTGCGCTTTTAACGCTTCCGGTGCCTTTTACCAGCGCGTTGATGATGTTGGCTTTGGCGCCGCGGCGGATTTTCAGCACGTTGTTCATTTGTTGTGTTGGGTCGTCGCTTGCGGCAAGCCGTAAATCAATAGTCATATTTCTGATTGTGAAGTTCGACTGGTTTTGGTGGTCGGGGAAGTTTCCGTCGAAATTGCCGTCGGCTTCAACGCCACTTGCGTCCGATTCGGTGCTGGAATAGCCTGTTTCCCAAATACCGTAATTGTTTTCGAGTGTTCCGTTCCAGCCTTGTGTCATATCAAACATATCGTCGTCTGAATTAACAACTAAGAGGTTCTTTACGTTTACGCTTCCTCCGAAAAATTCAATACCATCGTCAGAGCCGTATGGAATGTAAATGTTTTCGATTGTGGTTCCGCTGCCTACTCCGTTAAGCGTAAGTCCGTTGTGTTCTACGTCGGCGCTTGAGCGGGCTCCGGTGTATTCGAGTATCAAATAGGTTATTGTTCCTGAATTGTCGGCTGCGGCAGTTCCGCCATATGTGTAGGCTGAGTTTATTTCGGTTGAGCCTGTTGTTCCGCCTGCAAGCGGCGCACGTCCGTTAATGATTAGCCCGCCCCAGTCGCCTGCCTGTGGAGCGGTTTCGCCGGATGTTATGCGTACAGGGTCTGACGCTGTTCCGTTCACGTTTATTTTACCGCCCTGCAACACCAGAATGTAGCTGCTAAAGCCTTTTTTTGCTTTGATGGTTGTTCCGGCAGGGATGTCCAGTACGCCGCCGTCTTCTACAATCAGCGGGCCGTCTAAAGTATATGCTACCGAGGCGTCGAGCGTTTTGGCGTTTGCTACCGAACCCGACAGGTTGCTTTCAACAGGTGGTGGTGTTGGGTCGTCTCCTTCGTCGTCGCCTTTGCAAGATGTTAGTACTACGGGCGCCACTAAAGCGGCTGCCATTAAAAGATTCCAGAAAAACTTTGATGTTTTCATTTTACTAAAAATTGATTTGTACATAAAAATATTGTTCATTAGTTTTTAAATTACGCTGCAAAAATAGAGTGAGTATGTTACACGCTGTTTTCGATTATGCTACAATTTTGTGAAGATTTTAATCAGGGGGAAATATTTTTGTTCTCGTTGTCCTGTTCGGCAGGTTTAGAGAACGGTTGAGGTGGTTTAGCCTGTTGAGGCGACATTAGCAGGCGGCAAGGTTAATTGCCTTTTCGGTGTTTAACTGCGTATTTTTAAATAGATGAATGGATAAGACTTCAGGACAGGGAACGCTGCATGAGGTTTTGGGTGTATGTATGCAGTACGGCTATATAAATATTGTTGCGATGAGGGGTAAATATGGTAAAAGAATTTTAGCGTGCGGAATTTCGGGGACGTGTTTTTGAATTTCGGGAGCGTGTTTTTGAACTTCGGGGACGAGTTTTTGATGTTCGGGAACATGTTTTGGAAATTCGGGAGTGTATTTTTGAATTTCAAAAACTGCGTGCGGAACTTTGAAAACATGTTTTGGATATTCG
>JAITWJ010000137.1 GCA_031285325.1 Bacteroidales bacterium | reverse complement strand
TTTGACGGACGGCGGTAGTGTCGTATCCGCCGTCCTTGCGGTAGCGGTATTTGTAGCGCCCGTGCGCCTGCACCCACTCCGTGCTTGCGGAAAGCGAAAGAGCCGGCGTAAGTTTTTGCTGATACAGCACGGCGGGATTGACCAAGCCGAACGAACCCGTCTTGAACGTAGTTTTAAGATGGAAGTTTTTGTCGTCGCCGAACTGTGGGATTTTACTCCGCAGGAACAGCGTATTGGAAGAAAAGAATCCGCGTGCGGGCTGGAAGATGGACGATTTCTGTCCGTTGTAAAGTTCAATGGCTTCGATATTGTCGAGCGAATATTTTCCCAAATCTACCTGCCCGTTCTGTGCGTTTCCAATGCTCATGCCATCGTAAAAAACAGCGGTGTGCGCACTGCCGAGGCTCCGCACGTTGATGGTTTTGATGCCGCCCACGCCGCCGTAATCTTTCAACTGCACACCCGAAAAATAGCGGATGGCGTCGGCTACCGAAAGGCTGTTCAACTTTTCGAGTTCGCGCCCCGACAGCACCTGCGCCGGCATGGGCGATTCCACGTTGAACCGGTGCCGGCTGGCTGTAACCATAACTTCGCTTATAGAATATGTTTTGAGCGTGTCAAGCGTTTCTTTTACAGCGTTTCCACCTGTTTCAAGCTGTGCGTAAACCGGCATAAATAACGGTAACACCGCCAGCAGCACGAACATGCTTCTCTTTACCCATAACCCCGTGTATTTACAAAAATACATAAAAACTATTTGCTTTGAACAGCAGGTATTACACAACAAGAAACAACTGCTTGCTCCGGTTCAACAAACAGTCCCTTGGAAAAAGTGAAATCAAATGAAATTACGCAAACTCACATTTGGTTTCAAAGCCCTATTCCTCGAAGACTTTAAACTGTATTCGCACCGGCAGGTCTCCTGACTTGTCCCCATTTTGAGCCGCCTTCCCATTCCTGTTTTACAGGAACAGTGGCAAAGGTGTTTGTCAAAACGTTGCACAGGACTTACAGTAGCGGGTCTGTTCAGGATTTTCACCTGATTCCCTCTTCGCCAAACACGCTAAACAGCATATCTGGACCGATGCGAGGGCAAATGTAGTAATAAAATTGTTAACTACAATACTGTATTTTCTATTTTGAATATTAATTTTGAAAGGCAAACTGCTTTCGGGAGTTCCCGCTACATGTTCAGAGGGCAAAAAATTTATCCGGTAAATTTAAAACAGTTTCTAACAAAAGATAATGCTGTTAAACGACCTTAACAGCAGGGCTCCGCGGGTATTAGTACAGCATAAAATTCCACGTGGGCAGCGCATGTAAAAGTAAAAGATGATATCCGGTTCAAAGGTTATCATCTTTTTAACAGGGCTCTCAGGAAAATGGATGTAGAACATCAATCTCAATTTTCCTGAGAGGAGAGGTATGATATGATTATATCATCATATTGTTTAACGTGCTGTCGGTGCTAATGGCTGTCCCATTGCCGAAGTATTAGCACTTTCATCAGTATTAAACAACATAAACTGTGTGTTCTCTTTTGTATATGGCTGCCATGTTTCACCGATTGTTCCGTTTGGGTTGCCATATTTTGCAAAATTTGTCCAACAATCGACCATATAAGCGCTCAATGCTTTGTCTCCTTCTGTAAACGGGCGCCAGCTACGATTGAGGGTATTAAAAATGAACCAAAGTTCGGATGAATGAAATGCTCCTGCATCGTCGCCGGGTAGAGGCCTGGCAAACTGATAGGCGTAGGCTTTTTTACCTTGTTCTTCCATTACTAAACCAAAATCGGCTACAGGTTTGCTGTTGCCCCGCATATCACCAACAGTTCCTCCAATAATATATGGAATATTTGGAAGGTTGCCATTTATTGCAGCATCGCTGAAACTTTCGTTCAAAAGATAACCATCAACAACAGGCGACGTATTGGCTATGCGGTTTTCGGCTTTTACGAAATCGGCAGTCCGGTTTTCAAAGTCGCCAAATTCTTCAGCTGCTACGTTACGCATTTCTTCAATCGACACACAACCATAAAACCTTGCAATAGCGGCACCTGTTTGTTCTGCATCTGCAAGTGTAACAGCCGGACGGCTTCCTATACCTCCACCGCTTTGAATAATTGCACCCTGAATAAGTCCTGTCGTCAATGGTGAGGCAACAAGTGTTTGTACGCTTCCGGCTCCTGCGCTTTGCCCGAACACGGTAATTTGATTGGGGTCGCCACCAAATTGACTGATATTTGCCTTTATCCATTTTAATGCCGCAATCTGGTCTAAAATACCATAATTACCCGAAACTCCGTTGGGGTTTTCGGCGGTAAGTTCTGGATGGGCAAGGAAACCAAGTACTCCAAGACGGTAATTTATGGTTACAAGAATTACTCCTTTTTGCGCCCAGTACACGCCGTCGAATTCATGTTCATGGCCAAAACCGTTACGGTAGGCGCCACCGTGTATCCACATCGCAACCGGAAGTTTTGCATCTGTTTTACCGGTTGCAGGTGTCCATACATTGAGGTAAAGGCAATCTTCGTTTTTAACATGAGGACTTTGAGCATAAAATTCCTTATCATAAAAAGAGCCAGAATCAGTAAGTTTTTGAGGAGCTGCTGCGCCAAATGTGTCGCAAATTTTTATTCCATCCCATGAGATAACCGGTTGTGGTTCTCGCCATCGTAAATCGCCAACAGGTGGAGCAGCAAACGGAATACCCTTGTAAACCATTATTCCGGCTATTTCTGTTTCGACACCCTGAATCTGTCCGCCTTCTACGGTTAATACGGGGTTAGGGCCTGATTTGACACACGAGGCAAACATCAATGCTGTGAATATCGAAATAATAAAAATGCAAGATTGTTTTTTCATAATTATAAAGTTTTTAGATATGTATAGTTAACGACAACAAATATATTATGAAATACAACAATTTTAAATACCTGATCTCGTTTTATATTACAATTATTGGTATAATAACCCGTTGTATATTAAAAAAACGTTTGTTTGAATAGTCTAAGTGCGGCTTTGCAGTTGGTGAATGTTAATTCTTTTATGTTTCATCTTTTTACGATTTTAATTTTTACCGGCAAAACCATCTTTTGGGCGCTTGCCGATTTTCGGCAAGGGGTAAAACTATCGTTTTGGTGTTTGCCGAGTTTCGGCAAGAGGCAAAATCATCGTTTTTGTATTTGCCGAGCTTCGGCAAGAGGTAAAATCATCATTTTGGTGTTTGCCGAGCTTCGGCAAGAGGTAAAACTATCGTTTTGGTGTTTGTCGAGTTTCGGCAAGGGGTAAAATAATCGTTTTGGTGTTTGCCGTATAATAAATGAACAACCGGTTGGTATAATAATAAATTTTTATTTTTATATTTAATGTATATTTGTTTCGTCAAAAATTAATGAATACATTTGAGTGAGACAGATGAGAATATTTGTCTTCATTTATTTTTAGTTTGGTAATAAATAAAAAAGATTAAATAAAAATGAAAAACGGAAAATTTGTTTTTAAATGGCAGCCGATATTTGTACTATTTGCAGTTATGTTTTATTTTGAAAGTTGTAATCAACCGGCAAACGATTTGTCTTCTACTCAGTTCATTTACAATGGTGCAGGAAATCCGTATCTTCCACTTTGGGAGCATTTGCCCGATGGAGAGCCTCGTGTTTTTGAAGATCCCGATAATCCGGGTAAATACCGTATATACATTATAGGTTCACACGATGTAAGGTTTAACAGCTATTGCGGCCCTGATATCAGAGCTTGGTCAGCGCCGGTAGATAATTTATCGGAATGGCGTGACGAAGGTTCTATTTTTACATATCCAATAGACGGGCAGTGGGATGTAATGTATGCGCCCGACCTCGTTGAGGTAAAGAGGAAAGACGGCACAAAGGAATACTATCTGTATCCTCACAGCCGAGGTCAAAATCGTGAGGCGATGATAGCAAAAGGGAGTCGTCCGGATGGCCCGTTTACTCCAGTCAATATGAATGAAAACGGTATGGGTACTGTGCCGGGAAGTATTATGGGATTTGACCCTTCCGTATATATTGAATATTTAACCGACACAAATGACCCTGATTATGAGATTGGATTCAGGGCATACGGGTTCTGGGGATTCCAACGGTCGTTAGCCGCCCAATTAGATCAGAATACGATGTATTCAGTCAGGCCTGGCACTGAGATTATCCCTTATTTTATGCCTTCCAGTTCACGGTATGGTGTTATTCGAGATCCCGAAGCTACGGAATATCCACACATATATCAGGGAGAAGATTTGGGTTCGTTCAACTTCTTCGAAGCTTCTTCCATACGTAAAGTCGGCAATAAATACCTTTTAATTTACAGCGGCTATTCAGGACCAGAATACGGACTTGGCAGTACAAACTCTGCTCTGCGTTACGCTTTTGGCGACTCGCCACTGGGGCCATGGAAAAGCGGTGGTGTATTAGTCGATTCACGCGCTCCCGTACTCAATGAAAATGGTTCTGCTTTACAGACCAGCAATGCAGGACATAATACACACGGAAGCATAGAACAAATAAACGATCAATGGTATGTGTTCTATCACAGGCCTCCAAGAGGATTTGGAAATGCACGCCAGCCGATGGTTGCCCCAATAAAAATTGAATGGGACGAGAAACCTGTGGCACAAGGAGGCAGAGTTATGGTTAGAGCCTATGACCCTTATTCAGCAGATAATAAGTGGACAGCCAAAGATAACCAGGGGCATGAATATACCGGCGCCGAAGTAACTTCGGAAGGGTTTCACATTTACGGCCTTGATCCTTATCAATATTACTCTGCAGGATATGCATGTTATCTTTCCAACATCAACACACAACAGGATTCATGGGATATTTGGGATAACAACATGCCTATTACGAACGTGGCAAATGGCCATATTATAGGATATAAGTATTTTGGTTTCGGAGGGCTCGACGCAGACACTAAAGGGTTAAAAGCATTCGAAGGGACTGAGACCGGAAACAATACAGTATTCAACTTGTTCCTCACCCCAAAAACAAGGAGGTCATTTAAGGTAAATGTTTGGATAGACGGACCTTGGTATAATGATGTATGGAAAGGCACAAAAATAGGCGAGATAAATGTTCCCGAAAACTCGGTACAGGAGATAACTAATTTTTCGATAGACGTTTCAGCTTTTGTTGATAAACTTGATAAAAAACATTCTGTTTTCTTGGTAGTCGAAGGTACAGGTCCGGGTTCTGCCTCTCTTTTTGATTTAACCGGACTTGGGTTCAGTTCCGATAAAAAGCCAATTGTCCGTCCGGTTGCGCCTACTGTTAATATAGCAGTTAACGGTGTTGTATTGGATTTGCCGGCCGTTCCTCTTAGATCTACCAACGAAAATGGTATTACTGGTTATGATATTTATGAAACTGTGGTTAAACTTACAGAAAATACAACCAAAATACCCGTTATATCAGCATCGGCAAGTAACTCTGATGTTAAGATCGCGATTACACAAGTGAAATCAACATCAGGTACGGCTATTGTACAGTGTGATTATAAAGGTGTGGTAAAAACATACCGAATTGTGTTTGCTTCTGATAAAATTTAGGTAGTATTTATTAAATATCGTTTATGATATAGAAGATTACAACCATGAAATTATATGGTTGCCAAATTATTTTATTTAACTTACATCGTGTTTGCGGTATTTAGCATGTTGGAAAGCAACAATTAACAAATTTGACACTGACAAAATTTCATAAAAAGTATCAATTAATTTTAGTTTTTTTATATTTAGAACACTGGAGCTGTTAAATAATGCAAAATGAGAACTACTTTGGAATTTTTTAAGAAAATATGGTAATAAATTTGCACCTAATTTAGTTTTGATATTAAAACAAAAGTTGAATTAATTAATAATTAGAAGTTATGAAAAATTTAAGAACCATTTCAATTAATTTTATCTTAATTTTTATATGTGCGTTTATTGCTGTTTGGGCATACAATAAATTTTTCCCTCAGTCAAACTTGGTAACAATAAAAGAGGAACATCCTATTAAATTGGCTTCATATCCGGCCGATGCAAAATCTACTTTACCCGATTTAACATTTGCAGCCGAAAATTCAGTACATGCAGTAGTTCATATTACTACACAATATATGCGCAGTGAGAGCTGGTCGAGCGGTAACTCTTTGCTTGATGAATTTTTAGGAATACGTAGAAACCAACAACCACAGATTGCCCAGGGATCTGGTTCAGGCGTAATCATTTCTGATGATGGATTTATTGTTACAAATAACCATGTTATTGAGAGATCTCAGAAAATAGAAATAATATTGAACGATAAGCGGAAATTTGATGCCCGGGTTATTGGAACAGATTCTTCTACCGATATAGCACTGCTGAAAATAGAAGCTAAAGATCTTCCCTTTTTAACGTTCGGCAATTCTAACGAATTGAAATTGGGCGAATGGGTATTAGCTATAGGCAATCCATTTAATTTAACATCAACGGTAACCGCAGGTATTGTAAGCGCCATGACAAGAAATCTTGAAATAAACAACGACCAATTAGCAATAGAGTCTTTCATTCAAACTGATGCTGCTGTAAATCCGGGAAACAGCGGAGGTGCGCTTGTCAATCAAAATGGTGAATTGGTTGGAATAAACACAGCCATCGCATCACGTACCGGTTCTTATACAGGTTATTCCTTTGCCGTTCCGGTTACAATTGTAAAAAAAGTTATTTCCGACCTTAAAGAATTCGGCGAAGTACAGCGAGCTTTGCTTGGAGTGAATATTTCTGATGTAAATGCTGAAATAGCAAATAAACTTAAGCTAAAAAATGTTGAAGGTGTATATGTCGGAGATGTTCCGGAAAATGGTGCAGCTAAACAGGCAGGCATAAAAGAAGGCGACGTTATTATAAGTGTTGCCGACACAAAAGTGAAAAATAGTTCCGAATTACAGGAAAAAATCAGTCAATTTCGTCCTGGCGACGATGTTAAAATTGTTGTTCTGCGAAACGGTGAGGAGAAACAATTTACGCTCACACTGCGTAATAAATACGGCGACACACAAGTTGTACGCGATCAGACAGAAGGTTATCTTGGCGCCGATTTCGAGACAGTTAATGATAACGAAAAAAACAGATTGAATATTGAATATGGAATAAAAATCAAAAACCTAAATACCGGAAAATTAAAAGAAGCCGGCATTAAAGAAAGTTTTATTATCACAAACATAAATAAAAAGCCAATATTCAATGTTAACGACCTAAAAAGAGAAATTGGAAATGCGAAAGGCGGAGTTTTAGTTGAAGGTATGTATCCCAATGGCGAATCAGCATACTATATTTTTGGAATTAATTAATAAATGTAAATCTTATCTTTAACTATTCGTGATTAAATGTTTTTTTTGAGACGTTTTATCATTGGTGTTTAATTTATTGTTTTACATTTGCACGTTTTTTTAGAGAGAGTTTATGAGACAGCTAAAAATCACAAAATCAATTACTAATAGAGAAAGTGCCTCTTTAGATAAGTATTTGCAGGAAATAGGAAAAGAAGCCCTTATTACTGTTGAGGAAGAGGTTGAGTTGGCACAGCGTATTAAAAAAGGGAATCATATTGCCTTGGAGAAATTAACCCGTGCCAATCTGCGTTTCGTAGTATCGGTAGCAAAACAGTATCAAAATCAAGGACTTAGCCTACCTGACCTTATTAACGAAGGGAATTTAGGATTAATTAAAGCAGCCGAAAAGTTCGATGAAACCCGCGGTTTTAAGTTTATTTCCTATGCTGTATGGTGGATACGCCAATCCATTCTTCAGGCATTGGCAGAACAATCAAGAATTGTTCGTTTGCCGTTGAACCAAGTAGGCTCGTTAAATAAAATAAACAAAGCGTATTCAAAGTTTGAACAAGAGAATGAACGTAAGCCTTCACCTGAAGAGTTGGCCGATTCTCTTGAACTTCCTGCCGATAAGGTAGCAGATACATTGCGTGTTTCAGGGAGGCACATCTCAGTTGATGCTCCTTTCGTTGACGGCGAAGATAATAGTTTGCTCGAAGTATTGGTAAACAACGACTCGCCAAATGCCGACCGAAGTTTAATAGTAGAATCACTTTCAAAAGAAATTCACAGAGCTCTTGCAACTTTAACAGAAAGAGAAAGTGATATTATTCGATTATTCTTTGGCATTGGTTGTCAGGAAATGACTTTGGAGGAAATCGGGGAACGGTTTGGGCTGACACGCGAAAGAGTTCGCCAAATTAAAGAAAAAGCAATCAGACGTTTGCGACATACTTCACGAAGTAAATTATTAAAGTCTTACCTTGGATAATGAAAGATTGATATAGTCATCTTTCTTGCAAATTTCATACTTTTTCAAGCAAAACCACATTCTCAACATGATGTGTATGTGGAAACATGTCAACAGGCTGAATTTTAATAGTTTTGTATTTTCCTGACATTGATAGGATGTCTCGAGCCTGTGTAGCAGGATTGCAACTTACATAAACAATCTTTTCAGGTAAAATACTAATTATTGTATTAATTACATCGGCATGTACACCTGCTCTCGGCGGATCTATGATAATTATATCCGGTTTCCCGTTTTTTATTACGAATTCATCGTTTAAAACATTCTTTATATCACCGGCAAAAAACAATGTGTTCCCGATATTGTTAAATTCAGAATTTGTTTTTGCATCTTCAATTGCTTCGGGAACATACTCAATGCCAATTACTTTTTTTGAATTTCGAGCAACAAAATTTGCAATTGTACCCGTTCCTGTATATAAATCGTAAACCGTTTCAGAACCATTCAATCCCGCAAAATCGCGTACAATTTTATATAATTTATATGCTTGCCCTGAATTTGTTTGATAGAAACTTTTTGGTCCTATTTTAAACTTCAAGTCTTCCATTTCTTCCAAAATATAATCTCTTCCATAAAAAAGAAAAATATCTTGGTCTGTAATATTGTCATTTCCTTTTTCGTTTATAACAAACATTAACGATGTGATTTCAGAAAATTCTTTGACCAGCACATTCAAAAATGTTTCTATTTTGGTTTTGTCATATTTGAAAAACGAAATCAAAACCATAGTTTCGCCCGTAGAAGTTGTACGGATGATTAGTGTACGTAGAAAACCTTGTTGCAAACTGATATCAAAAAAATCAAGTTGATTTTCGACAGCATAATTGTAAATAAAATTCCTTATTTTATTTGAAGGTTCAGGTTGCAGCCAGCATTTTTCAATATTAATTATTTTATTGAACATGCCAGAAACATGGAATCCTAATGAATTCATGTTAACAGGATCAATTACATTATTAACCTCTTCAATAGTTAGCCATTTTTTATTTGAAAATGTAAATTCGAGTTTATTTCTGTAGAAAGTTTGTTGTTCCGAACTTAATATAGGCTTGATTTCAGAAAATTCTATCTTACCTATTCTTTTTAATTGCTCTTTTATTTGCTTCTCTTTGTAAAAAAGCTGTTTTGTATATGGGAGATTCTGCCATTTGCAACCACCACATACACCAAAATGACAACAAAATGCTTCAGCCCTGTCAGCAGAAAATTCGTGTATTCGTATAACTTTCCCTTCCTGATATTTCTTTCTTTTTTTAGTTACCTGTATGTCAACTATATCACCAGGAACCACAAGCTGGGTAAATACAACTAAATCACCTATCTTGGCCAAAGACTTTCCTTCGGCTCCAATGTCCTCAATTAATACCTCTTTATAGTATGGTTTATTTTTATTTCTTGCCACTTTTTTTTACAAATATATTTCATTACCAATTCATGGCGCATAAAACATTCGCATTTAAAATAATAATTAACGAGTTAATTTCATTAAAAAATTGTGAGCGACAAATATTTTATCGAAAATAACTACCAGGTATAATTTCCGGTAATTTAAGGCATTGAAAGATTATATTGGTTTTCACGTTATAATACTTTCAAACTTTTTTTAATCATAAGATTCTATTTTATTTATTTTTTCTAAAAAGTATTATATTTGTGCTGTTTTTGCAATGGCCCCGTAGCTTAATGGATAGAGCATCTGACTACGGATCAGAAGGTTGGGGGTTCGAGTCTCTCCGGGGTCACATGTTAATGTTATTGAACCGTTGTTGAATAAGTATCGCAACGGTTCTTTTTTTTAGAGTATCTTTCAATAAAATTGGAAATATGGCCTATACTAATTCAAAAAGACTCTTTCTTATTGATGCTTTTGCATTAATTTATCGTAGTTACTACGCACTTATCAGAAATCCAAGGTACAATTCTAAGGGTTTAAATACATCGGCAATGCTTGGATTTACCAATACACTGATGCAACTTATAGAAACCGAAAACCCAAATTATATTGGCGTAGCTTTTGATGTTTCGGCACCTACATTAAGGCATAAAATGTTTCACGAATACAAAGCCAATAGAGAGGAAATGCCCGAAGACCTGCGGAAGTCAATTCCGTATATCCGAAATATAATTGAGGCATTTAATATTCCGATACTTGAAAAGGAAGGTTTTGAAGCTGATGATATTATTGGCACACTTGCATTTAAGGCTGAAAAAGAAGATTTCACAACCTACATGATGACACCTGACAAGGATTACGCACAATTGGTTTCCGACAAAATATTTATATTAAAACCCGGGAAATATGGAGATAGTGCCGAAGTATGGGGATTAAAGGAAGTGCAGGAAAATTTTGGAATACAAACTGCCGGCCAGATAATCGACATACTTGGGCTAATGGGCGATGCCGCAGATAATATACCAGGTTGTCCGGGAATAGGGCCTAAAACTGCTGAAAAGCTAATCTCTGAATTTGGTAGTATAAATGGTATATATCAGAATATTGACAAACTGAAAGGTAAACAAAAAGAAAGTCTTGTTGAATTTGAACAACAAGTGCGTTTGTCGCGCGAACTGGCTACCATAATCAGAGATGTACCTATTGAATTCGACAAAAAAGATCTTATCCGTAAAGAAATAAACGGAGAAGCGTTATTGAAAATTTTCGATGATCTGGAATTTAAATCCATTTCTAACAGATTAAAACTGACAGAAACAAAAAAAGTAGAAACTGTTTTTCAAGGTAATCTGTTTAGCGAAACCATATCGGGTATTCCGTTTCGGAAAAAACTGAATACAATTGAAACGGTAACACATCATTATCACCTTGTTGAAAATGCTGCACAGCGTGCCAGCCTGCACGCCGAACTGGCAGTTCAAAAAGAATTTTGTTTTGACACCGAAACTACCAGCCTCGACCCTCACACTGCCGAAATTGTATGCATGTCATTTTCATTCCGCAAAAACGAAGCGTTCTGTGTTACAATTCCCGCAAAACAAAGCGAAGCACAAAAAGTACTGTATGAATTCCGAGATATTTTTGCGAACGAAAACATCACTAAAATAGGACAAAATATAAAATACGATATATTAATACTAAGTAAATATGATATTGAAGTAAAGGGAAAACTTTACGACACCATGCTGGCTCATTATCTTATTCAGCCTGAAACTAAACACAATCTCGACTATTTATGTGAGATTTATTTGGGCTATGAGAAGATTATGACTGAAAAACTGATTGGCGCCAAAGGAAAAAATCAGATAACCATGCGTTCTGTTGCTTCTGAAAAATTATGTGAATATGCTTGCGAGGATGCCGATCTTACTTTTCAATTAAAACAGGTTATTGATACGGAGTTAGAAAAAACAGGTGTACGCAAATTATTTGAAACGCTTGAAATGCCGCTCGTACCGGTACTGGCACACATGGAAAATGCAGGAGTAAAACTAAATACAAATGTATTAAAGGAGTATGCAAATGATTTACGGGAAAGGATTATTCAACTTCAAAAAGAAATTATTGAATTAGCCGGCGAAGAATTTAATGTGGCATCACCAAAACAGTTAGGAGTGATTCTTTTTGAAAAATTGAAAATAGATTCAAATGTAAAGAAAACTAAAAATAAACAGTACTCAACATCTGAGGAGGTATTGTCGAAATTAATGTATCGCCATCCAATTATTAACAAAATACTTGAATACAGAGGATTGACAAAACTGGTTTCAACATATGCCGAAGCGCTGCCGTTACTTGTAAACACACGAACAGGCAAACTCCATACTTCGTATAATCAAGCAATTACTGCTACCGGCAGGCTAAGTTCTACAAACCCAAACCTGCAAAATATACCTATACGTAATAAGAATGGCTGTGAAATAAGAAAGGCTTTTATTCCTTCGGACGGAGAACATATTTTTTTATCAGCCGACTATTCGCAAATAGAACTTCGTATTATGGCCGCCATGAGTCAGGATGAAGAAATGCTTAAAGCTTTTAACACTGGGAAAGACATTCATTCGATTACTGCGGCAAAAATATACCGAGTTTCCGAAAACGAAGTTACTTCCGAAATGCGCCGTAATGCTAAAACAGCCAATTTCGGTATTATATACGGAATCTCGGCATTTGGTCTTTCACAACGGCTGAATATTACCCGTATCGAAGCTAAAGAATTGATTGACGGGTATTTCGAAAACTTTCCAAAAATTAAGAAATATATATCCGAACAAATAGAACAGGCGAAAACATTAGGATTTGTTCAAACAATTAAAGGACGCAAACGTTATTTAAACGACATTAATTCGGCTAATGCCGTGGTTCGCGGAATGGCTGAACGAAATGCAATTAATGCGCCAATACAAGGTTCGGCAGCTGATATTATTAAAATAGCAATGATTAATATTTTCAGGAAAATCCAGGAAAACAAACTTAAATCAAAAATGGTACTGCAGGTACACGATGAGTTAAATTTTGATGTGTATAAACCTGAACTTGAACAAATAAAAGAAATTGTTAAAAAAGAAATGGAAAATGCCGTAGAAATAGGAGTTGCACTTACAATTGAAATGAATGCTGCTGAAAATTGGCTTGATGCCCATTAAATGACGATATATTACATAAATTCATACCCTATAATAGAATTGTAAAAATTGTATTGTCTGTTAGAACTTACAAAACCTGAAACTATTGCTTGTAAATACCAAATAAACCCGTTGCACATTAAAAAAACGTTTGTTTGAATAATCTAAGTGCAGTCTTGCAAGGGGGAAATCAGTCGTTTTGGTGTTTGCATCGCTGATGCAAGAGGTAAAACCATCATTTTAGTATTTGCATCACTTATGCAAGAGGCAAAATCGTCATTTTGGTGTTTGCATCGCTGATGCAAGAGATAAAACCATAGTTTTTGTATTTGCATCACTGATGCAAGGGATAAAATCATCGTTTTTGTGTTTCCGGATAATAAATACACAACCGGTTAAATAAATATAATACTTGTTATCTTAAATTATTTTATGTAATATCTTTGCTGTCAGTATTACAAACATGGAAAAAGGAGTCATTTTTTGGCAGAAATCAAATAGTAACCTTAATGGTATTGAAAGATTATCCGCTCCTCGGGTTAATCAAGGTATTGTTTTGTCTCAAACATTGTTTTCGCCTATTTCTGCAGGCAACACACAGAAAGATATATCCGAACAACTCCTACCTGTCCGGATGAGTTCGTCAACAGTACAACAGATTAATTACATTACGAAACATGAAAATAAGTTGTTAATAGAAGATACACATTACATAAAACCCAAAAATGAAGTCATGCTTATTTCTTCAGTTGATGTTCATGCTAAAGAATCAGGATTGACATACCGCGAGAAAGCCGATAAAAATAACGACTGGCTTACCATAGTTTTATTTTTAGAGTTGATGTTATTTGCTTTTGTTAAACATTCATTTCCAAAATATATTAAAACCCTGACACAATCGGCATTTAATTATTATACTGCCTACAAGATGTTCCGTGAAAAAAACAATTCGGTATTGATCGCTTCTTTATCGCTTGAAATATTCTATTACATAGTTATATCTGTTTTTATTTATCAGGTAATTGTATTTTACGGAATCGAATCTCGGTTTGATAATTTCTATCTTTTTTTAATATGCCTTGGAATACTCGTTACCTATTATATAACTAAAATTTTATTGTACCGCTTTATTGGATTATTAACAGAAAAGCAGCTCGAAATAGGGGAATACCTGTTTAATATGTCGAATTTTAATCACATTGTAGGAATTTTAATCTTCCCTATAGTAACATTTATAGCTTTCTCTCCATTTGAAAACACTGAAATAGCCATCGTTATAGGTTTATTAGTAGTATTTAGTTTTTATGTTTTATTAATTTTTAGAGGCATAGGCATTTTATTACAGAAACATTTTTCAATATTCTATCTGTTTTTATACCTTTGTGCCCTCGAATTTTTACCTGTGTTTTTACTTTACAAATTAGTAATTGTATAAGAATTTAAGGGATAAGTTTCATTAAAAACAGAGAAATCTTGAAAGTTAAGAGTGTATTAGTTTCACAGCCGGAGCCGGATTCAAGGAAATCACCATATTTTGAGTTAGCTGAAAAATACAATATTAAAATTGATTTCCGTCCGTTTACAAACATAGAAGGCATTGCAGCAAAAGAATTCCGGCAAGCCCGTGTTCAAATTACGGAACACACGGCGGTAATTTTTACAAGTCGTACCGCAATAGATCATTTTTTTAGAATAAGTCAGGATTTGAAACTTGATATTCCTGACGCGATGAAATATTTTTGTATATCGGAAGCTACGGCATTCTACCTGCACAAGTACATTGTTTACCGGAAAAGGAAAATTTTCTACGCCGACGGCCGGTTTTCAGACCTTATTAATGTTATGAAAAAACACCCGAATGAAAAATTCCTTGTACCGCTTTCCGACATTCACAAACAGGAAATACCTGAATTACTTGATAAGGAAGGGTATAATTATACGAAAGCCGTTTTATACCGTACTGTAATTAACGATTTATCCGATTTAAAAAAAGTAAATTACGACATTCTCGTTTTTTTCAGCCCTTCCGGTATTAAATCACTTTTTCATAATTTTCCCGATTTTAAACAAAATGGTATCCGTATTGCATGTTTTGGGTCGAGCACAGCCAGCGCCGTACTTGAGGCCGGACTACGGCTCGATATTGAAGTACCTACGGCTCAGGCGCCATCTATGACAATGGCACTTGAACAATACATTATAAAAGCGAATAAGAACAACTGACAATATTTTATGTAATTTTAGGCTGTCAACAAAAACTGACAGCCTTTTTTCATTATGAAAGACGTTAATTCGGTATCAAGTGCAAACAATGGTTTCTCTTTTCGGAAAAAAGAACGACTCTGCAGCAAAAAAATAATTGATAAACTTTTTACTGAAGGGACTTCGTTTTTGATTTTTCCGCTGAAAATTCAAATTATTGAAACAAAACTCCCTACTTTAATCACTGCACAGGCAGCTTTTATGGTGAGTAAAAAGATTTTCAAAAAAGCTGTTGATAGAAATTTATTGAAACGAAGAATGCGCGAAGCGTACCGATTAAATAAAAATGCCTTTTATGTAAATCTAAAGGAAAGGCAATTAGTTATTTCTTTTATTTTTATAGGGAAAGAAATTACAGGATATAAACAAATTGAAACAGCAATTAAAAAAGCACTAAAAAAAATATGTATGCAACCCACTAATTGACAAACAAATAACCTGCTTACATTTCAATGTTTAATTTATCTCAAAATTGCCCGCCAAAATATTTTATAAAATAACGTTCTGGGTATTATTATAAAATTTATACTTGAATATATTCTATACATTTACTGTTTTATTTCTTAATTATTAAAATTAGTAAACAGATGAAAAAACGATCACATAAACCAAAACATGTTAAGCGCAAACAGCCAGGCGATGCACCTGGAACAATATTTCATACAGGTTTACGTAGAATAAAAGAAATAGCAATTATACTACACAGTTTTAATGCAACAGAGTACAAAAAAACACAAGTTGCTGATATCGAAAAACAGGGATTCTGCATAAACGAATCATACAATTCATGGATACAGGTTTGCGGTTTACACGACATTGAAAAACTACAAAGTATATGGAATCATTTTAAACTGCATCCTTTAGTTCAGGAAGACATTGTAAATACATCGCAGCGTTCAAAAATTGAATCGTATGGCGATATTATTTTCATTGTATTGCGAATGTCGGCAATAAAAACCATTGATGATTTAGAAGTTGACATTAAAGCAGAGCAAATCAGTATTGTTTTGGGGAAAAATTATGTACTATCATTTCAAGAAAGCGACTCTCCCATTTTTGCACCCATAATAAAAAGACTTGAGTTGGGTAATACAAATATCCGTAATCAAGGTGTTGATTATCTGGCTTACACATTAATCGACTGCGTTGTTGACCACTATTTTATTTCTCTTGATGTTTTTGGCGAAGCCATAGAATCAGCCGAAGAACAAATACTTAACAATCCACAGTCGGTTCATCTGCAAAATATACACGCCCTTAGAAGTAATCTGATACTTTTCAGAAAATCGGTATGGTCATTGCGCGATGGCATTAACACACTGGTTCGCGATGAAAATATGCTTATAGGTACAAGTGTAAAAGTATTTCTGCGCGATGTATCCGATCACATTGCACAGGTAATCGACACCATCGAAAATTATCGCGAAATGGTTTTCAGTATTTACGACATGTACATGTCGGCTCTAAGCAATAAAATGAACGAAATAATGAAAGTTTTAACCATTATAGCCACCGTTTTTATCCCGCTCACATTTATTGCAGGCGTTTATGGAATGAATTTCAACACACAGAAGAGTTCTCTGAATATGCCCGAACTGAACTGGTATTTGGGTTATCCCTTTTCGCTTTTGTTGATGGCTGGTGTTGCCGTTGCAATGCTTATTTTCTTTAAACGCAAAAAATGGCTTTGAAAACAAAATAAAAATAATCAGGATTCAGACATAAGGTTATATTCATGGTAGAATTATTTGAAACAATTTTAAAAACTCACAAGAATCAAGTTTTACATTTACATAATTCCTCTGAATATGTATTAACCGTGGATTTGGGCGACTGCGAGGTTATCCCTTACATTGTTAATATTCTCAATTAATGTTTCGGGAGTCCTCTAAAATACTACAAGCACCGTGCTGCTGGTCAAGAGAGTTTGCACGATGTAAGTAACAAACTGCAAGTCAAGAATAATTATACTTTACAGAATAAATGCATTAAGGGTGAATATTGTATTATGAGTACATAAACTTTTAAATTATTATTAAGGTTCAAAATACTCTGTCGATTCAATAAAATAATAGTATTTATTTTGCAAACCAATTACTTGCAATGCTAAGTGTTGTAATGTGAATTAAATAATTAGAGTTACGTACAAAATAATTTAAACTTTCTCAACTATGTCAAGAATTAAAATAGGTATTAATGGTTTTGGCCGTATAGGGCGTTTTGTTTTTCGCCAGGCCGTTTCAAAAGGGACAATACAGGTTGTTGCAATTAACGATTTGATAGATGTTAACTACATAGCTTATATGTTGAAGTACGATTCCACTCACGGTATTTTTAAAGGCGATGTGGAAGTAAAAGATGGTAAATTGGTTGTTAATGGTGAAGAAATCCGTGTAACAGCTGAAAAAAATCCTGCCGATATTAATTGGGGCGCTGTTGGTGCTGAATATGTTGTTGAATCAACTGGTTTCTTCCTTGAAAAATCAAAAGCACAAGGACATATCGACGCCGGTGCAAAGAAAGTAATTATCTCGGCTCCGTCGAAAGACGATACCCCTATGTTTGTTATGGGTGTTAACCACACTTCCTATAAAAACGATATGAATTTTGTTTCAAATGCTTCATGTACTACTAACTGCCTGGCTCCAATTGCCAAAGTGTTGAACGATAAATTCGGCATTATTGAGGGGTTAATGACTACCGTTCATGCTACAACAGCTACTCAGAAAACGGTTGACGGTCCTTCGGCAAAAGACTGGAGAGGCGGACGCGGAGCAAGCCAGAATATAATCCCTTCATCAACAGGAGCTGCAAAAGCTGTAGGTAAAGTTATCCCTTCGCTTAATGGCAAACTTACCGGTATGGCTTTCCGTGTTCCTACACCCGATGTTTCAGTTGTTGACCTTACTGCCCGTTTGGCAAAACCAACTACTTATGCCGAAATATGTGCTGCAATGAAAGAAGCTTCAGAAGGCGAACTTAAAGGAATTTTAGGTTATACCGATGATCAGGTAGTTTCAAGCGACTTTCTCGGCGATACCCGCACTTCAATTTTCGACGCAGGCGCGGGTATTCAACTGTCTCCTACTTTCGTAAAAGTTGTTTCGTGGTACGACAATGAAATGGGATACTCTGCAAAAATTTGCGATATGATTGAATATATGGATTCAGTAAAATAATTGAACAATTATACTCTATGTAATAAATAAAAAAGCACCTGTTAAAGGTGCTTTTTTATTTATTAAACAATGGAAATACAGGTACAATAACATGTTTTATTGTTAAATATAAAAAACTCGGCATTCAACGAATGTATGACGTATTTGTTCAATAATTTCACGGATTGGATTTCTTTAACATTTTTTAGGGAACTGAAAAAACCAGGTTTAAAGATACGGGAACAGGTATAATTAAGCACAAAAACAAGTTACTAATCAATTTGTTATATTAAACAACATTCAGATATTATATACAGATTATATAAATTTTCATCAATATACTTAATTTATGTAGTTAATGCATAAAATAAAATCTTTGATAAACTTGCAGTAAGCTATTTTAAGGGTTACTATTTTACTATTTATCACTTTAAAAACATTCCATTTTATGGAACTAAATGAAATTATTATGACAAAAAATTTTAATGAACCATTAGTCCACCAAAAATATGGTAAAAACCTTGTTCAAGTGAAGGAAGGAGATTCTTACAGTCAAGAAACTGAAACATCTCAGGAAGATGAACTCTTTATAGATTTTGGTGAGTTGAATGACTATACAAAAATATTCGGGGAAATGGATAATCTTTAGTTCACATTACGCCTGTTTGAAACTCCATTTTATAATGCAGACTGTTCAATTCATTTTGAACAGTCTTTTGTTTGTTAGAAGAATAAAATTATATTCTTTTGCAAACTATTTAGTTATTTTGTTTTTAGATTTTAAGAAGGCTCTAAGTTTATAATGCGTATGAAAACAATTATTATAACCGGCGGTGCCGGGTTTATTGGTTCGCACGTTGCGAGGCTGTTTGTGAACAAATACCGTGAATATAAAATTGTAAACCTCGATAAACTTACGTATGCAGGTAATCTTGCCAATTTAAAAGATATTGAGAACAGCCCCAACTACGAATTTGTAAAGGGTGATATTGTTGACAGCAATTTTATTCAAAAACTTTTTGAAGATAAACAATTCGACGGAGTAATCCACTTGGCTGCCGAATCGCATGTTGATCGCTCAATTTCGCAACCTGCCGAATTTGTATTTACCAATGTAATTGGTACCGTAAATTTATTGAATGCAGCAAAACATATTTGGAAAGATAATTATTCGGGAAAAATCTTCTACCATATTTCTACCGATGAGGTTTACGGGTCGTTGGGCGAAGAAGGAATGTTTACCGAAGAAAACCGCTACGAGCCACATAGTCCATATTCTGCATCAAAAGCCAGTTCCGACCATTTTGTACGGGCTTTTAACGATACGTTTGGTGTTCCTGCAATAATTTCAAATTGTTCAAATAACTATGGTTCATACCAATTTCCCGAAAAATTGATACCCCTGTTCATAAACAACATAAGGCACAAAAAACCGCTGCCGGTTTATGGAACCGGCGAAAATGTCCGCGACTGGCTTTGGGTGGCCGACCACGCCAGAGCAATAGACCTGATATTTCACAAAGGGAAAATTGGAGAAACATATAATATTGGCGGTTTTAACCAATGGAAAAACATTGACTTGATTAGGTTGATGTGCAAAATTTTAGACAAAAAACTCAATCGTTCCGAAGGTGAATCGGAACAACTTATTACTTTCGTAAAAGATCGTTCCGGACACGATTTACGTTATGCTGTTGATGCCTCAAAAATAAAACGCGAACTCGGATGGGAACCTTCGCTGAAATTCGAAGAAGGTATCGAAAAAACCATCGACTGGTATTTAACTAACGAAGACTGGCTGAATAACGTTACTTCAGGCGATTATCAGAAATATTACGAAGAACAGTACACGAAAAATTAAAAATGCCTGTTTTGAAAATCATTAAAGAAAGCCTTTGGGGGAAAACTTTAGCTGAATTAGAGGAACTGGCTGTTGAATCGGCGTTTCCAAAATTTACAGCCCGACAAATTACAGACTGGCTTTACAAAAAAAACATTTCATCGATTGATGAAATGTCGAATATTTCAAAAAAAGTGCGTGAATTGCTGAGCAAAAAATATGAATCACGCCTTATTCATCCAACCAGAGTTCAGGAAAGTATAGACGGGACAAAAAAATACCTTTTCCCCACACTTCAGAATAAATTTATTGAAACAGCCATGATTCCGGAACACAACCGTAAAACTGTTTGTGTGAGTTCGCAGGTGGGCTGCAAAATGGGATGCCTGTTTTGTTTCACTGCCAAGCAAGGTTTTCAGGGACAACTTTCGGCGGGTGAAATCATAAATCAAATAAAAAGTATAGAAGAAGCCCGTGAAATTACAAACATTGTTTACATGGGAATGGGCGAACCTTTCGATAACCTGGAACAAGTGCTTAAAAGCATTGAAATTCTTACTTCCGGCTGGGGGTTTGCCATGAGCCCGCGAAGAATAACTGTTTCTACCATTGGAATTATTCCCGGAATGCTTGCTTTCCTCGATAAAAGCGAAGCAAATCTTGCCGTAAGCTTACATACTCCTTTTAATGACGAGCGCCGCAAACTAATGCCGGTTCAGGAAACTTACCCGATTGAAGAAGTGATAAACGAAATTAAACGCTGGGATTTTGGCCGGCAACGCCGTATATCATTCGAATATATTGTATTTGATAACATGAACAGCTCGCCGCATCATGTAAAAGAACTGGCAAAACTGTTAAATGGGTTAAGATGCCGTATCAACCTCATCAGTTTTCACCCTTTGCCGGGTTTACAGCTTAAGAAGCCTTCCGACAAAGTAATACAAAACTTTAAAGATGCATTAAACCAAAAAGGAATTTTAACAACAGTGCGGGCATCGCGTGGCCAGGACATTTATGCGGCATGTGGCTTACTTTCAACAAAAGAACTGATAAAACCCACTGCGCATTTATAAATGCTATAACAGTGTTATTTTTTACACAATAAAAGCCCCACTTCAGTTTTGAGGCGCTTTCTATGTGTATGGAAACCCCCGCGCAGGGATGCACGGGGGTTTCTAAAAACCATGATACCTAAAAAACTATTCCGTAATCTTTACGCAGCGCACCGGAAGACCATCTGTCTGATAGGCCGGAGCGCCTCCGGGAGGCGCCGGATACGGGGCGCCTGCGTCGTGGTCGTAATAGAACTGGCCGAACCAGCACGTCGTTACAAAATCCATCGCGGGCGTGCCCGAACCCTGCCTCCTCATGCCCGTGTAGGGGAAGTACGACCCGGAGGTCATCGTTACTCCAAAGGGGGATGCCCCACTGTCCGACCCTCCGAGCAATACAGAGTGGCTACCCTCGGCGGGCACCCTCCATCCGGCGGGGCAGGGGTCGTAAACAGTCTTGGTGAGCGTGGCGCCGTTGTTACTTTCGTTTATCCACAACGTCCGCGGTGCGCTTCCCGTGTGCACGTACCACGAGCGTTCGGGATAAGGAGTGGGTTCTGAAGGCCGGTCGTTGTTGATAAAGGTAAGCGGGTTGGCCGTAGCGTAGTCTATACCCACGTTTACCGATGTGTTGGTTATTGCGACAGCCGTGTTGGTGCCGGCCGGTACACCGGGCGTGTAGATGGTAGGTTCGTCGTCGTCCGGCACAAAAAATGGCCAACTTTGCCAGTGGCTGGGAAACGGATCCTTGCGACCCCACTGGTAGAGCATACCCATGGCGCCAAAGTCGTCCGGCGTGGCGTTCAGCGCGCCGAGGTTGCGGTCCATAAAGACGAGGGTTTTGCCGCCGTCGGGGTGGGCAGACGATGTGGTTTTCACCTCGGCCGGATGGTAGCTCTGCGTTCCGTGAGGAACCGTTTTGGCCGTTGCCTCCGGATCGAACGCTGTTACCCAGATGTGCCAGCTCCACACGATAACACCGTTGGCTTTGGCTGCTACTACGGCGTTGCCCTCGGTAGCACCGGCAGTTACGCTGAACGCCGTTTTGGTGCCGGAGTTGGCGGGTGATAGCAGATCCAGGCCTATTTCATCAATAAGCGCTGCCTTGTCTGTCCACAGCAACTCTACGGTTACGTTATCGGTGTCGCTCAGGCGGGATGTGGCGCGGAATCCGTCTGTCTTTTCCCTTTCAATCTGCCCCATGTCTATGGTTACCGAGCCTTCCGGGGCTACGATGTAGCTGTTGGCATCGGGTGCGGCCACGAGCGGCGTAGCTGTTTTCATCACAAACGGGCCCGACGAAATCAGTACAGGATCTGTGTCGCTACCGGTATTCAGCACAAGGGAAAGAACGTATTCGGAAACGTTTACGGCAGCCGCATCGTACCGGATAGTAGCTTCGTAGGCTCCTTCTCCGGCGGCGGATGGCTGTATTTCAACTATGGAAAAGTTCGGTGAGGCCTTCACGTAGCCGACACGGGTTTCTACGGCGTCGAGCTCCCATTTGCCGAACGGATTGCCGGAGTTTACGGGAGCCGTGCCGGTTGGTATCCATGCAGTTGATGGATTGACACGGAATCTGACGATACTTGTTCCTTCAAGAACTGCGGGAATAACCGCCGTATTCATTATTTCGAACCGCAGAGCTGATGAAGCCTTTTCAAAGACGTATGTACTGCCGTTGTCCGTGATGGTTACGGTGCCTTCCGCCGCGTTGTCAACTATCGATACGGACGGGGCATCACCACCGCCCGACGACGGGCCTTTTATGTTCACATTCGTATTCACCCAGCCGTTTGAGGGATAGCCACTCGTAACGTTATACCACACGGTAGTGGTGCCGTTGGCGTTCTCACGCACTTCGATTTTCGGCGTAACGCCAGGTTCGCCCTTCGGGCCGGTCAAATTAATGCCTGTGTTCTGGTGTTCTTCACCGTTGTGTATCCATAAAGTAGTGGATCCGTCGGGGTTGACGCGCACTTCGATCAAAGATGTGCCGCCGCCGACGCCGTTGACGCCGTGCATGATGTCGATCGAAGACGGAGTGCCGCCGGTGAACTCGATACGCCAGCCGCCGGGATTGCCCGGAATCTGGGTTACCGACTTTATCAGTACCCCGTCCTTTACCTTCGACTCAAGGCTGTCGAGCCTGCGCATGATACACTCTATGCATACATCGTCATCAGTCCTGTGGCAGGATGCCAGCGCTAACAGCGCCAAAAATGCCGTAAAAAACAGTTTTCTCATCATTATTTTTATTTAGATTTTGTAAAATTCCATACGAGCGACACACCCGCCTGCGTGGGACCGAACCAATTTTTTGTCGCGTTCTTCTCTTTATACTCTCTGTATGCGCACAACTCGTAGCTAACCATCGTGAAAGAGTCGTATTTCAGGTGATTGTAGCCCACCCCAAGGTTGAAATCGAGTGAAAAGGAGTGCGAGAGCCTCATCTGGTAGCCCGCCACAAGCCCACCGTTGTAAACTGTGCCCTGATAGCCCGTTCTGTCGGGGAACATGGAACCCACTGCCCCCAGCCTGTATATGTTGTAACCGCCGGCGCCCGCTCCCAACCCCAGATAAAAGCGTTTGTCCTGTCCGAGGTAACGGCGAATCTCGGGGTTCACGAGCCACACGTCGTGTACCTTACCGAACCGGGCGCACCAATAACTCCAGCTACCGTCGAGTTTCAGGCCCCAAGAATCGCTCATGCGCCACTCGAAGCCCAGCGTGGGAACAACAAGGGCATCGTAGAGCAGGTTGGTGCGCACGGCGAAGTCTTTATAACTAACCGGCTCCGGCGAGGTGCTCCGGGGGGCAGACTGCGCCGCGGCGTTTCCGACTGCCGAAACAAACATTGCAAATAATAATAGCTTTTTCATATGTAGTTGTATTTTAAATTTAGTTTATAATCTGCTTGAGGGTTCGGTAGGCTTTATGTAAAATATGAAACTTTGCCGCCCTATACGACCATCCCGCAGGCGTAGAAACGCGGTACCGGTTCGCCACTTGCGGAAACGAGGGCTAACAGTGTATTATGGGAGATAAATAATTCAGGCAACACAACAAATAATTACTTGTACAGCGCAAACATAATAAAAAATTCAATGTAGTGGCATTTTTTGCAAAATAATTAACGCGCCGTTGCTGTCGGCTGCATTATTATACTTATTTTCAGCATATAATGAAAATACAGTTATAATGCCAGCACTGTAATAATAATGTTGCGGCAACACCAACGGCGTATATTTATTATAGTATATACATACCGTACACATTCGTCAAGCTGCCGATTTTTTCACCCGGAGCCCCTTCCAAAGAGTATTCTGTGAAGGGGAATTATGGTTCCGGTGGTTCAGATATTTTTTTATTTTTTATGTTTCACTTGGACTTGGTATTGACCGGGTATTGACCAGGTATGGACTTGACCTTATCCGTGGGCA